>JADLHS010000143.1 GCA_020848635.1 Limisphaerales bacterium | reverse complement strand
ATGCGCTGCGGCCACCGACGGCATCGCCCGAGGCAAAGAAGTGATGCGGGGCGACCGGATGCCTGCTCGGTCTTTGGGTTTGGGAAATTGCGCTCTCTGGGGGGCGCCGATTGGTCGTTGGTGGATTTGGAGCTTTTCACAAATCGGGCCTTCCGGCTAGTGTCGTAGCATGTTCAAGCCTGCTGACCTGTTTGATCTTTCGCAAACCGAGCACGCCGCCGTCTTCGAGGGCTGCCGCAATGCCTGGGATGCGCTGAAGCTGATCAAGGCCTATGTGGAGGCCCACGCCCGCCCATCGCTGCACAATCAATGCGAGGGTGTTGCCTTCATCGGCGCGCAGGTGTTCATTGGCGAAGGCACGGTGGTCGAGGACGGCGCCATGATCAAAGGTCCGGCCATCATCGGCCGCAACTGCCAAATCCGCCACAACGCCTACCTTCGGGAACATGTTATCGTGGGCGACCACTGCGTCGTCGGAAACTCCTGCGAGTTGAAAAATGCGCTCCTCTTCAACCGGTGCCAGGTGCCGCACTTCAATTACGTTGGCGACTCCATTCTCGGCTACCGGGCGCATCTCGGCGCGGGAGTGATCTTGTCCAACTACAAATCCTTCTCCGGCAACGTGACGGTGGACGTGGACGGCCAACCCTTCGACACTGGCCTGCGCAAATTCGGCGCGCTGCTGGGCGACGGCGCGGAGGTTGGCTGTAATGCGGTATTGAATCCCGGTAGCATCGTCGGTCGGGGTGCGATCATCTACCCTGGGGTGAACTGGCGTGGCATCCTGCCGGCGAACACGATTGCCAAAAACAAGGCGGCGGTCGAAGTTGTGGTGCGCCGGGCCGGATGAGAAATCGTTCAGCTCAGCCTGCGGCGAGGGCGTTTCCCGCGATCCAGCCGGTGGTCCATGCGGCTTGAAAGTTAAATCCGCCGGTGATTCCGTCTATATCCAGCAGTTCTCCGGCGAAGTGGAGGCCGGGACAGAGGCGGCTTGCCATCGTGTTGAAATCCACCTCCGACAACCGCACCCCGCCGCAAGTCACAAACTCCTCCTTGTTCAGACTTTTCCCGGTCACAGCGAGTTCGGTTCGCACGAGCTGTTGCCCGAGTTGATGTTGCTGCCCGCGCGTGAGCGCCGACCAGCGGGTGTCGCGACCGATGCCTGCGGTCAACACCAGGGCCTCCCACAGCCGCGCTGTCAGCGGCGCCAGGGGGGCGTTGACAACGAGCTTTGCGCCCTCGGCGGTGCGCCGCGCCTGAATCGCCCGCGTGATCTGTTCCCGTGCAAGCATCGGCAGCCAGTTCACAAGCAACGGGAAATGATAGTCCTGCGCGTGCAATTTCCGCGCGCCCCAGGCGGACAATCGCAGCACTGAGGGGCCACTCAATCCCCAGTGCGTAACCAGCAATGGCCCGCGCGCGTTCAAGCCGGCGCCGAGCACGGACACCTCGGCGTCCGCAAGAGACACCCCGGCGAGTTCATGCAACCACTTCGCGGCAATCTGAAACGTGAAGAGGGAGGGAACGGGCGCGACCAGGGTTTGTCCGAGGGAAACCGCAAGTTGTCCGGCTGCCGCCGCGCGACAGCCGCCGGTCGCGAGCAGCAAGCGATTGCAAAATAGCGGAGCGCCGATCCCGGAGTCGGCAAGTTGCGGTGCGGCACCTGATTCGGGTTGGGTCGGAGTTCGTCGCCCTGCGGTCAGCGTGAGTTCAAAACCATTCGCCACCGGGACCACCTGCTCCACGCCGCAGTTTAGCACCAACTTGACTTGGGCCGCCTGGGCGGCGCGTAGCAGGCATTCGCGGATCGTCTCCGAGGAATCGGTGGTCGGGAACATCCGACCGTCGTTTTCGGTTTTGAGCCGCACCCCACGCGCGGCGAACCAGGCGACGGTGTCCGCCGCCGAAAATTTTTGGAACGGGCCGATCAGTTCCTTCTCGCCCCGGGGATACCGCGAGGTGAACTCCCGCGCGTCGAAGCACGCATGAGTAACATTGCATCGCCCGCCGCCGGAAATGCGCACCTTGGTCAGAAACTCGGGCGAGCGCTCTAGCACCACCACCTCGGCCTCTGGGGCCGCTTCGGCGCAGGTGATGGCGGCAAAGAACCCCGCTGCCCCACCGCCCACCACGATGATTCGTCGCCCACTCATGCCCGTAAAACTAGCGGAAGGCTGCGCGGGGCGAAACAATGAACGCCCGCGCGTTGGGGCGGTTGGTCAGAAGCCCATTGGCGCTGGTGGTAAACCAAGCCACAAGAAAAAAGCCCGCACCATGCGGGCCTCGTGAAGGTGAAATACAGGCTTTTGAATCCGGACCGATTCAAGCTCGTTCCATGTACTTACCGGTGCGCGTATCAATCTTGATCTTCTCGCCGGTCTTGATGAAGAGCGGGGCTTGCACCGTGATGCCGGTTTCGATCGTGACGGCTTTCTGCACGTTGTTGGCGGAATCGCCGCGAATGCCTTCGGGCGCGTCGGTCACGGTGAGGATGACGCTCGGGGGAATTTCAACCGTTACCGCCTTTTCCTCCACGAACGTCACGGTAACCAGACCGTTTTCGACGAGGTAATTCTTGGCCTCGCCGACGAGTTCGGGAATGAGCGTGACGGTTTCGTAATCCTCCGGGTCGGTGAAGACAAAATCGGTGCCGTCCTTGTAGCTGAATTCCATCTTCTTGGTCATCATCGGGACGGTTTCCACTTTCTCGGTCGAACTGAAACGCACGTCGGAGGATTTGCTGGTGCGGATGCTGCGAAGCGTGGCTTGGACAAAGGCGCGCAGGTTGCCGGGGGTGCGATGCTGCACATCGAGCACCACGGAGATATCGCCGTTGTAGTTGATCGCCTGGCCGCGGCGAAGGTCGTTTGCGGTTACTGCCATAAATCGTTTTGGTTGTCGGTTGCCGTTGTTTTCCCCGGATTGGGGAGGCTGGAGCTTAGGCCACAGTTACGCGAAAGCAAGCCTGCATTTTCGAAGTGAGTGTCGCTTTTTGTTGCTTCGCAACTTCAAAGGGTTCGGTTTGGCGGCGTGGCTGCACCGGGGAATGACCGGGCCGACCGAGCAGCCGGGGCGCCGCCTGTTTGAGCCTAAGATATTGCTCGCCACACCAATTCGTGCGGAGCATTTTTGCACCGCCACCGTCCAACGGGAAGGAAACTATGAAAATGCGCCTTTTTACCGCTCTGCTGGTCGTCGCTCTCAGAACTTTAGCCGCGCTGCCCCCCGAATACGAAACGCTCAAAGCCGAGGCCGAGAAGCTTTACGCCGACAAGTCATTTGCTAAAGCCCATGAGCTTTATTCTCGGGCGATGGTGATGTCGAACCTTACCTCGAACGCGGCGCGCTGGGTGTGGTTTCGGAATTACGACACCCAATGGCGTTCGCAGGCGGGCACGCAAACCACCGACACGACCAAGCTCGATCAAGCGCGGGAGGAGTTGGAGAAACTGGTGCGCGAGGTGAAGCTTGAAGGGGAGAAGGATCAGGTCTGGGTCGAGGTGCAGGAGTCGCTCGGCGATTTCCACTGGACGCGGCGCAATCAACAGAATTGGGGCGGCGCGTGGCCGTATTATCAGGCGGCACTCGACTGGTGGGCCGGCGCGCGGAACCTCGAACTGGCCCGCGAGCGCTATCTCGCCCTGGTCTGGCGCATGGCCAGACCGCCAGGGTTGCCGCGTGAGTACCATTATGGTTATTGGGGCAACTACGTTCCGCTGGATGTCCTCGACAACGCGCTGAAGATTACCCAGTCCGAAAACCAACAGGCCCACGCGCATTTCCTCATCGCCATGACCGTTCGCAATCGAGGCGGGGATTGGGAACGGCGGGCGCGCGTGCCGGAGGACTTCGAAGGCGCGCTCAAGCACGGCAAGACCACGGACTGGTATGATGACGCCCTTTACAATTACGCCGAGTGGATGGCTGGCCAGGGTCGCGCCGTGCCGCTGGCGGACGGCAACTGGCGGCAAGAGCCGGATTATTCGAAGGCGCTCGAATTGTTCCGCTGGCTCGTGACGGAGTTCGCCAAGGGCGAGACGCGATATTGGGAACAGGCGCAGCAGCAGATCAAAAACATCACTGAGCCGCAGTTGGGGGTGAGCGTGCCGAACATCTTCCTGCCCGACTCAGAAATTCAATACCACCTGAACTGGCGAAACGTGAAGCAGATCGAACTGGCACTTTACCCTGTCGAACTCAATCGCGACGTAAAACTCGGAGAACAGCGTGAAAACTGGCTGGAATCCATCAGCCTTGGCACGTTGGAGAAAATGAAGTCTTGGACTTTCGATCCGAAAGCCAAGGGTGACTACAAACCTGGTGGTGAATCGCTCCGCCTCGAACCGAAACTCAGGCCCGGGGCTTACGTGCTGGAGGCCAAAGCCGGCGACAAACGGGCTCGCGAATTGATCCTGGTCACGGATGCCACGCTGGTTTTGAAAACTTCCGGCCAACAGGCGCTGGGTTATTTCTGCAACGCGCTGGATGGCTCGCCACTCGCCGATGGAAAGGTGAAACTTTGGGAACGCTGGCACGCGGACGGCCAATGGCACAACCGCGATCAGGTCAAGGAAACCGGCGCGGATGGGATCGCGGTGTTTGACCTGGCTACTCGGCAGCACAACAACCTCGAACTCTTCGCCAGTGCGATAACCAAGGATCGCCAGGCGTTCAGCGTGGGCAACAGCTATTGGAACCGCGGCGAATCCGATTCATGGAAGATTTACGCGTTCACCGACCGGCCGGCGTATCGGCCCAAGGAAACGGTGAACTGGAAATTCATCGCACGCCGCTATAACGGTTCAGTCTATTCCACCCCGAGCGACGCGACCGTCGAGTTTGAAATCACCGATCCGCAAGGGGCGAAGGTGAAGGCGGACAATGCCAAGCTAAACACGTTTGGCAGCGCCTGGGGCTCGCTCGAACTCACCGAGGCGATGCCGCTCGGCGAGTATCGCGTGCAGTTCTGGGACGAAGGTCGCAAGCACGGTATCGGTAACGCGACGTTGTTCCGTTTGGAGGAATACAAGTTGCCCGAATTTAAGGTCAGCGTGAAAACGCCGGAGGAAAATGGGCAGCGCAAGGCGTTTCGCGTTGGCGAGAAGGTCGAGGTGGTGATCCAGGCGGATTATTATTTCGGCGGGGCGGTGGCGAATGCGAGCGTCGAGGTGATCGTAAATCAGAATCCGTACTGGCAATCCTGGCACCGGCCGCGCGAGTTCGCGTGGTTTTACGAGGACATGGATGGCAACCAATCGCGCTACGGTCGTGGGTACGGCGGCGGGCAGATCGTGAAGCGCGAAACCATCAAGACCGACGCCACTGGCAAGGCCACGCTCACGTTCGACACGCCCGCCAACGCCGGGCAGGACTTTGAGTATCGTGTCGAGGCGCGGGTGACCGATGCGAGCCGGCGCGAGATTTCCGGCAGCGGCAACGTGCGCGTGACGCGGCAGCGGTACTACGTTTATCCGCAGGCCGAGCGCAACCTGTATCGTCCACAGGACAAGGCCCGCGTGGATTTCAAGGTGCTCGATGCCAATGAACAGCCCGTGCAGACGGAAGGCACGGTCAAGGTCACGCGCGACTACTGGTATGAAATCTGGCTCAAGCCCGATGGCACTGAAGTAAAGGGTGAAGAACTCAAAGCGCTTCAGGCCAAAAGCAAAATTTGGCCGCCCGCCCCGGAACGCCCTGACCAAAAAGGCTGGCGGCTCAAGTTTCGTGGCTACGAGCATGATGACATTCTCACGCGCACCCTCAAGACCGACACCAACGGTTTGGTGGAAATCACCTTCACGCCGGAACGCGATGGTTATTATCGCATCGCGTGGTTGAGCGAGGACGTCGTCCCGAAGCGTCCGCCGCAGCCGATCCGCGCCGAAACCACGATCTGGGTCGCCAGCGGCCAGACAACCGAACTGGGTTACCGGCACGGTGGCGTGGAAATCATCGCGGACAAGGATACCTTTCGCGCCGGCGGGGAAACGCCCGTGATGCTCGTCGCGAATTCGCCTGACCGCTACGTGTTGTTCACTGTCGAGGGTGAAGACCTGTATCACTATCGCCTCGTCCACATGAACGGCACGGTGAAGCTGCTGGATTTATTCGTGGAGGAGAAATACGTGCCCAACGTTTTCCTCAGTGCGGCGATGGTAAGCGACCGGCAGATGTTCATGGATACCAAGCAGGTGATCATCCCGCCGACGAAACATTTCCTGACCGTGGACGTGCAACCGGATCGTCCGCAATACCAGCCACAGAACGAAGGGCAGTTCATCATCACGACGCGCGATCACGAAGGCAAACCCGTGGCGGCGGAAGTCGCCTTCAGCCTCGTGGACGAATCAGTGTATTACATCCAGAGCGATTATGCGGGCGACCCGCGGCAATTTTACTTCGGGACCAAACGTGGGCAACAGGTGCAGACGCAAAGCACCATGAACCAGAAAGGTTACGCCAAGCTGGTGAAAGGCGAGAAGGACGAATTGATCGAAGAGCAGGAGAAAGAGCGGCGTCTTGGCCGCGGACGTGAAGAGGAGGCGGATTTTAGAAAGAAAGATGTGGACGGCTACTATGCGGACGTCACTTTTGGGGTTCGCATGGATGAAGCGCGATCCGAGCGACAAAGCGGCATCGGTGGGGCCGTGGCGACGAGAAGTTTATCGAAGCTCTCGGCTGGCCGGGCGGTGAATGGACCGGCTTCGGTAGCCCCAATGGAAATTGCTGACAAATCCATGACCAACAGCCTTGAACAGAAGGGCGTGGCTGCTGGCGAAGAACCCGCTGTGCAAGTCCGCACGGATTTCCGTTCCACGATTCTCTGGCAACCCGAAGTGAAAACGGACGCGAACGGCCGGGCCACGGTGAAGGCGAAATATCCCGATTCGCTCACCGGCTGGAAAGCCACGGCGCGGGCAGCTTCATCGGGAAACCAGTTCGGCATTGCGAACGCGACCACGCGCACGAAGCAACCGCTCATCGTCCGCCTGCAAGCTCCGCGATTTTTCGTCGTGGGTGATCAGGTCGTCATTTCCGCAGTGATCAACAACAACACGGAACAGCCGATGAAGGTGCAATTGAACCTCGAAGCAGTTGGGGTGGACGTCACGGGTTTATGGGAGAATGGACAGCCGGTAAAAGGTGAACTCGGCCCGCGCGAAGTTCCCGCCAACGGCGAAGCGCGGCAGGATTGGTATGTGCATGTCAGCCAGCCGGGCCCGGTGAAATTGAAAGTCACTGGCCGCGGCGGCAAACATGCCGACGCGATGGAGAAGACTTACCTGGCCTATGACCATGGCATCGAGAAGTTTCTTTCCAAGTCCGGCAAAGTGCGGGGAAATGATATTATGGTGAAACTCGATTTGCCCGTGCGCAAACCGGAGTCCACCACGCTCACCGTACAACTCACGCCCAGCCTGGCGGTGACGATGCTCGATGCGTTGCCGTATTTGATTGATTACCCCTACGGTTGCACCGAACAGACGATGAGCCGTTTTCTGCCTGCCGTCGTCACCGCCAAAACCCTTCGCGACCTTGGCTTGCAACCGGAAGATGTAATGAGCCGAGTGTTTGGCGGGATTGAAACGAACACCGCCACCGCCACAAATCCGAAGGGCAAAAAAGATTTGGCCGAACTGGATGCCATGACCAAGGCCGGTCTCGAACGCCTCTACGATTTCCAGCGCAGCGACGGCGGCTGGGGTTGGTGGAAGCAGGGCGACAGCGATCACTGGATGACGGCTTACGTCGTCTGGGGACTCACGCTCGCCAAAGACGCCGGCATCAACCTGAAGGCCGGAGTGCTCGAACGCGCTGTCAACTACCTCGACAAGACGCTCGTGGAAGAAGAGGAGAACCCGGACATGCAGGCGTGGATGTTGCACGCACTGGCCTTTGATTACGCCCACCATGACCAGGGCATTCAAGTCCCGCTGTCAAAGTTCCAACAGAAAGCTTTCGATAACCTCTGGGCCAGCCGTGAGAAACTCAATGCATACACGAGGTCGTCACTTGCTCTCTCCGCACACCATTACATATTCAAAGACAAGGCGAAGACCCTCATTGAGAATCTGGAGAACGGTGTAAAACGCCACGAGCGACCGGATGCTTCGGTGCTCATCGGCGGCGCGCCCCCAACCAACGCCGGTGTCATGGGCACGGCGCATTGGGGCGAGGACGGCATTTACTGGCGATGGTCGGACGGCGGCGTGGAGGCGACGGCGTTTGCGCTGCGGGCGCTGCTGACAATTGATCCACAGAACAAACTCATCGAACCGGTCACGAACTGGCTGATCAAAAACCGTCGCGGCGCCCAGTGGAGCAACACACGCGACACCGCCATTGTGGTGCTGGCCATGAACGATTACTTGCGCGTGAGCGGCGAGCTGAAGGGCGATCTGGAATGCGAGTTGATTGTAAACGGCAAATCCATCGCAAAGAAGAAAGTCAGCGGAGCGGACGTCTTCAATGCGCCGAGCCGTTTCACGATTGATCCGAAGCTGATCAAGGATGCGAACGAAATCCGCATCGTGCGGAAGCAAGGCGACTCGCCGATTTACTTCGCCGTCGAAGCCAAGTTCTTCAGCTTGGAAGAACCGATCACGCCCGCCGGCAACGAGATTTTTGTGAAGCGCGAATACTACAAACTCGTGGGCCGCCCGACGTTGCTCAAGGGTTACGTCTATGATCGCGAGCCGCTCCCCGATGGCGGCAGCGTCAAAAGTGGCGAGCGGGTCGAGACGGTCATCACCATCGAGGGGAAGAACAATTACGAGTACCTGCTGTTTGAAGATCTAAAGCCCGCCGGTTTTGAGGCGGTCGAAATCCGCAGCGGCGAATCGTTGTATGCGCGCGAACTCAAGAGCAGCGCGGTGGATCGGAAGTTCACGAATCCCCAGTCCGCAATCCCCAATCCAAAGGCCGCTCCGGCCGAAGCTCGCCGCGTTCCGCTTCGCCCAACGCCGAAGCCAAAGCCAGTGCCGACCGCGGACGAGGCCGATTTCACCGGTCGCTCGCGCTGGGTTTATAAGGAGTTGCGCGATCGCAAGGTGGCGCTGTTCATCGACCAACTCCCCGAAGGCGTGTGGCAAATCCGCTACGATATGCGCGCCGAGGTGCCCGGAATTTTTCACGCCCTGCCGGTTCTGGGTCAGGCGATGTACGTGCCGGAGATCCGCTGCAACGGCGCCGAAGTGCGGGTGAAGGTGGAGGAACCGATCGGCCGTTAGTAGGAGCCGATGAAGCGGGTCGAAGCATCGAGTTTCGCTCATATTTATGGAAACAACCCCGCAACGTGCCTCTGGCGGGTGGGAAACAGTTGCCCCGGCACGCACCCTGCGGCAACCTGACCTCGGATGACTGGGTGCCGACCCGACACGGTGACTTTACGCTTGGCCCGGCTCGATTTGACGAGCCTGGGCCGCGCCCTTGCTTTGTCCCTCGCCCTCCATCTGCTTTTCTGGGGAACGTACGCGATCGGGAACCATTTCCATTGGTGGGACAAAGTGCGGTTGCCGGCGTGGGTAAGAAAACTTTCGCCGCCGCCGCTCACATTACAGGCCAAACAACCACCGGTGAACCGGGAGCCGCCGCTGATGTTCGTGGACGTGAGTGCGTTGCAAGCCGTAACCGAAGTGCCCAAGGAAACGAAGTTTTATTCGGACAAAAATTCGGTGGCCGCCAACCCCGAAGTGAATCTGGACGCGAATCTCCCCAAGCTGGACGGCGTCCAAACGGAAGTGGCCAAGACCGAGGATGCGGCGCGGAAGAAGTTTGACCAACTCATGCCCGACCCGCCGAAGCCGAAGCCCGAACCGGAAGCCGAGTCGCAACCCAAACCTAAACTTGCGCCCGGGACCATGAGGATTGCGAAAGCGGAACTGAAGCCGCAGACGGAAAAGTCCCGACCGCGCACGCTCAAGGATGCAGCGCTCCAACGGAATCAGATGCCTGGGCAGAAGGCAAAACTGGATGCCGGCGCGCAGCAGCGACCGAATGCCTCCTATGACGTCAAGGCCACGGGCTTCGGCGCGTATGATCGGGCGTTCATTGATGCGGTGTCGTCGCGGTGGTATGACTTGCTGGACAGCATGAGCTACGACGGCTATCGCAGCGGGCGCGTGGTGGTACAATTTAACTTGAATTACGACGGCCGCATCACCGAAATGAAGCTGGTCGAGTCCACGGTGACGGAGACGCTGGCGTTGTTGTGCCAGAAAGCGGTGTTGGATCCGTCCCCTTTTGACAAGTGGCCGCGCGAAATGCGGCTGATGATCGGCGAGGATTCGCGCCGGATTACGTTCACCTTTTATTACAACTAGAGAATACAACCGAAGGGCGGATATTATGCCCCGCCGATTAAATTGAACATGGAAACCATCGTTTACATCTTGCTGATTCTCACCTCGGTCGTGGGTCTGGCGTTCATTGTTGAACGGGGGCTGGCGCTGCGCTGGAAGAAGGTTGTGCCGCCGGAAATTGAGTCCGCCATCGCCGCCTGTCAGTCACCGGCCGATGTGGCCATGTTGGACCGGGTTTGCCAGCAACATGCGTCACCGCTCGGGCGCCTGCTGTTATTGGCAATTAGCCGGTTGAACTGGCCGAAGGAAGAGAACGCGGATGCGTTGCAGACGCGCGCCCGGCACGAGATTGTGCGGTTGGAGCGCGGTTTGGTGGTCCTGGAAATTATTGTTGGCATTGCGCCGCTGCTGGGTTTGGTGGGCACGATCATCGGGATGATGGCCACGTTCGAAAACGTTGGCCAGGCGGGGTTGAGCGACGCTTCCAAGCTGGCCAGCGGCATTGCGCTCATTCTTAAGGCCACGCTCATCGGCCTGCTCATCGCCATTCCGGCGCTGATTTCGTGGACGTATTACTCCAAGAAAGTCGAGATGTTCGCCGTGGAAATGGAAACCCTGTGTGATGAATTTATGCGGCGGCAGTATCGCGACGGAAAACAGTAACCGATGAAGACGCATCCGACATTCACGCTCCAATGCCCATCAACCATTTTGGTATCGGCGGTCGTCGCTTTGGATCTTGGATGTTCCCCAATTTGATAACATGCGCTTTTCCATTCGCAAACGTCGCTCGACGCCCACGATCATCATCGTCGCGCTCATTGACGTGCTGATCGTGCTGTTGATTTTCCTGATGGTTACGACCACGTTCCGGCAACAGCCCGCGTTGAAACTCGCGCTGCCCGAATCCACCCAAGCCGAGAAGACCGGCGCCAGCGAGGATCTGCCACTGATTGTGAGTGTGGATCCCCAAGGCAATTTGCGGCTGGGCGGCGAAGGGCAGGAAATCGTGGTGACTGGCGAGACGCTTCGCGCTGAACTCCTGGCACGGGTGAAGGCTAATCCTGAACTTAAACTCGCGATCCGAGCCGACACCAAAGCCCCGTTTGGTCAAATTGTAAAAGTGATGGATGCCGCCAAGGAAGCCAAGGTGAAGCTGGTCAATGCCTTCATGAAACAAGCCGGGAAACCGTAAGCAACATGCACGACGCTGCCGATACCAAACCAACTGGTTCGACCGTAACGGCAAAAACCTGATAGCTGGGTCGATTTAACCCAATGCCAAGAACTGCCAAAATCCCGGGCAAGGGACAAAAGGGAGCGCTGTTGCGGCCAATCAAACGCGCTTCGCTACTGCCCCAGCCTCGTCTTTTGGGGGCGCTCGTTTAAGTAACATCGCCCGATAGCTTTCAAAACTCCGCCAATATGACGAGGAAAAGCAAGAGGCGATGGGCGCTAGCAGCTCTGTTCATTGCCATGCTTTCGCTATTGGCCGTTCACGAACTGCTGCTGGGTCGCTTGTTTCCATTCTCCCCGGTTGTTGTGGGATTCTCTCGGCAAGAGTCTGGGAATTATGTCGTGTACCATCACGGGCAACCAGAAGCATCTGAGTTATCCTATTTGAGCGGTGTCGTCGGTATCGAAGAGAATTACCATGGCATGGCTTTCAAATCGAAACCGGAGATATTCCTTTGCAGGGAAGACAGCGAATTTCAGAGACTTTCTGGTGGCAAGGCTCGGTTCAATGCGATTAACGGGCGACTATTTGTTTCGAAGCGAGCCCAAGAAGACGCAAAACAAGGCAGAATCGATCTCCGGGTGTATATGACGCATGAAATGTCGCATTGTCTTTTGCACCAGCACATGTCGATCCTGAGGTCATTGAAGATGCCGCGATGGCTATTCGAAGGAATCGCGATGGATTGTGCGGGACAGGTGGGAGCTGGGGTGTATCCAACGAAATCAAAAGTCTACGAAGCTGTGGCTAAAGGCGTGTTTTGCGAACCGGCGGACTTTGGTTCTTATCTCGGTGGCGAAACGGGAACGGCACTCTCCTGCCCGATAACAAACAAGACGGCCTTTTTCTATTCGGAGTTTGGTTGCATTGTTGAATTTATCCGGTCGAGTCACGGAACTCAGCGGTATCAGGCTTTTCTCAAGGATGTCGTCGAAAGCCATTCCTTGAACGTGGAGCAGTCGTTTCAAAGAGTTTATGGAAAGAACCTTGGCGACGAGATAGCTCGATTCAAAAACGAGACGAACAAGCATTGAGCTCTTTGATTGGCGATTATGGTCGTCTGCAGGTTGAGCATGAGCGGCAGGGTCATCGTAAACTTGGCGTCGCCCCCGGCGGGCTGGCTTTAAGGGGAGCAAAGTTTCCCTCCTCACAGCACGCGACGAAACCCTCCGTCACCGATTTCAATTCTTCCCAGCGGGCGCGGATGTTTTTCGCTTCTTTGGGGGTGATTTGATTGTCGGCGGCGGCGCCGGCGATGACGGCGAGCAAATCCGCGAATTCCTGCACGATTTCGTTCGTGGCCGGGATGAGATAATCGGGGTGTGCTTGGTGGTGTTTGGGGTTGCGGATGAAAAAGCCGCCGGCCCGTTCGCAAATCCATTGTACGAGACGGCGATCGCCGGTGCTATGGATGAGGGCTTCAATGCGATCCAGCGGGTTGATCGTGCCACTGCCATCGCCTTCGTCCGGCTCGGCCCACTTGTAGAGCATGGACAGCGAGAGGCCGAGATCGGCGGCGACTTGTTTGACACTGGTCTTCTGAAGGACTTCGCGAAGGAGTTCGTGGGATTGCATGGTCGCACGATGCGAAAAGGCAGGTGGCATTACAACTCCGAATCAGGGGCCAGGCCAGGCGCAAACTGGCTCGTGCGCCCGCCCCAAAAACCCTGCCGGGCTTGTTCGCGGATGGAATATCGCCTTTACTCCGATTCCTCAACCACGCAAAATCAGAACGTGATAGTTTCATCCGGCTCCAGCCGGATCGGGCGCGAGACTTCGCAACCCGATTCCGACTTTCAACCCTGGCCCGAATTTGAGGCCGCCCTCCGGCGGTCGCAGGGCTATTTGCTGAGCATCCAAAAACCGGAAGGTTTCTGGGTGGGCGAGTTGATGGTGGATTCCACCCTCGTATCCGACATGGTTGCGTATCATCACTGGAACGGGAAGGTGGATCGGGAATGGCAGCGCAAGGCGGTCAATCACTTGTTGGGGATGCAGTTGGCGGACGGCGGCTGGAACATTTACCATGGCGGACCGGCGGAAGTGAACGCCACGGTCAAGGCGTACCTGGCCCTGAAACTGGCGGGCGTGCCGGTGACGGACCCGCGCATGTTGAAGGCTCGCGAGATGGCGGTGAGCCTGGGTGGCGTGCCGCGGATGAACACCTTTTCCAAGCTGTATCTGGCCTTGATTGGACTCTTCCCGTGGCAATACGTGCCAACGATTCCGTGCGAGGTGCTGCTCATCGGCAAATGGTTTCACGTCAATTTCTGGGAGATGAGCAACTGGTCGCGCGCGATGCTCGTTCCGCTGGCGATCATTAATCATTTCAAACCGACGCGCCCGCTCAAGAATCACGTCAATCTGGACGAGCTTTACCCCGAAGGCATGCACGAGCGCGATCTCGCCTTGCCGCCGGATCCCGACCGGATCTCGATGCGGAACTTCTTCCTGTGGCTGGATCGCGTGCACAAGTTTGCCGAGGTGTTCGCGCAGAACGGGATTCATCCCTTCCGGAAACGCGCCTTGAAGAAGTGCGAGAAGTGGATGCTGGAACGATTTGAAGGCAGCGATGGGCTGGCGGCCATTTTCCCGGCGATGCTCAACGCGCTGATTGCGCTCAAGGCGCTGGGCTATCCGGACGATCATCCGCAGGTCCAGCGCGCAGCGTACGAGTTGAAAAAGCTCGAGCATGAAACCGAGGACACGGTGCGGATCGAGCCTTGCTTCTCGCCGGTGTGGGACACCGCTATCGTGGCGATGTGCTTGCGCGAATCCGGCGTGCCAGCCGATCATCCCAAGCTGAAGCAGTGCGCCGAGTGGTTGATGGAAAAGGAAATTCGTTTTCGCGGTGACTGGCAGTACAAGAATCCGGTGAACGTCGAACCGAGCGGCTGGGTGTTTGAATACAACAACAAATGGAATCCGGATGTGGACGACACGGCCATGGTGCTGCTGGCATTGCGGCAGATCCCAACGGATGACCCAGCCCGCCGCAATGAGTGCTTCCAGCGGGGGCTGAAATGGCTGATGGCTTTTCAGTGCAAGGACGGCGGTTGGGCGGCGTTCGACAAGGATTGCACCAAGAACATTTTGGAGAAGGTGCCGTTCGCGGATCACAATGCGATGCTGGATCCCGAGTGCGCCGACATAACGGCGCGGATTCTGGAATTGCTCGGCTACGAAGGTTGGAACCCCAACCACCGGCAAATTGCCCACGCGCTGGATTACATCCGCGGCGAGCAGGAGGAGGATGGTTCGTGGTATGGCCGGTGGGGGGTAAACTACATCTACGGTACCTGGCAGGTCTTGCGCGGATTGCGGGCGCTAAACCTCAATATGAGCGAGCCGTGGCTGCAAAAGGCGAAACGCTGGCTCGAAAGTGTCCAGCGCCCCGACGGTGGCTGGGGCGAGCGTTGTAACACCTACGACGATCCGGTCTTCAAGGGGCAGGGGCCGAGCACCGCGTCGCAAACCGCCTGGGCCGTGATGGGATTGTGCGCCTTCGGCGATCCCGACCTGCCGAGTTTGCGCTGCGGCATTCAGTATCTGATTCGCATGCAGAATGGGGACGGCTCCTGGACAGAGGACGAGATCACGGGTACCGGGTTCCCAAAGGTCTTCTATTTGAAATACGACATGTATCGCAACGCCTGGCCGTTGCTCGCGCTGGCGACCTACAAGCAATTACTCGCTCGCGAAACCGCGGGCGGTAATGGGGATGTGAACGGAAAGGTTTTCCTGACCGCTCGCTCGACCACCGTTGCCGCTGTCCACCGTCGGTAGCGGCTGGTGTGCGCCCTGTTGCGCAGTCGATTCCCGGCTCGACACCCGGCGTGCGTCGCACGACACTGCCGCCATGAGTTGGTTCTACCGACGGCTGCTTCGCCCCACTTTGTTTGCCGAAGATGCTGAAATCATCCACGGCCGCACCTTGCGCGGTTTGAACTGGGTCAGCCGGCACCCAATGGCTTGCGAGGCGGTGGAGTCCTTCCTCGCCGCCCCGGCTTTGCCGATCGAACTCTTCGGCCTGCGCTTTCCCAACCCGATTGGCCTCGCCGCCGGCATGGACAAACAGGGGGAGGCGGTGCCGGCGTGGGCCGCCCTCGGGTTTGGCTTCAGCGAACTCGGGGGCGTGACGTGGCACGCGCAACCCGGCAATCCAATGCCGCGCGTCTTCCGCGCCGTTGCGGACGAAGCCATTGTGAATCGCATGGGGTTCAACAACGACGGGGCCGTCGCGCTGGCGCAGGCATTGACAGACTGGCGCGCGCGCGGCAACTGGCCGAACCATCCGGTCGGGATCAACCTTGGAAAATCCAAAGTCACCCCGCTGGAGGCGGCGGCGGCGGATTATGCGAATTCTTTTCGGGTCCTGCGCGACCTCGCCGATTTCTTCGTCGTCAATGTCAGTTCGCCCAACACCCCGAATCTGCGGCAGTTGCAGGACAAGGCGGCGCTTGATGAAATTCTCGCGGCGCTGCAAGCCGTCAACGGCGTCGCCGCCAAACCCATTTTAGTGAAAGTGGCGCCGGACCTCACCTTCGAGGCGTTGGACGAAATCCTCGAATTGGTTCGCCCGCGCCAGATTGCTGGGGTCGTCGCCACGAACACCACGATCAACCGGCCAGAAACCGAAGACCCGGCTTCCCGGCGGGCGTACGACGAGACCGGCGGGTTGAGCGGGCTACCTTTGCGCGCCCGCAGCACCGAAGTCATCCGGCACCTTTACCGGCAGACCCGCGGCACTTTGCCGATTATTGGCGTGGGCGGAATATTTGATGCGGGGGATGCGTGGGAGAAAATCACCGCGGGTGCCAGTCTGGTCCAGGTTTATACCGGGTTGGTTTATGAAGGTCCCGGGCTGGCCGGGGAGCTGGTGCGCGGGCTGCAACAACGACTACAGAGCGACGGCTTTGCGACGCTCCGATCCGCTGTTGGGAGCGCGGCAAACCAAGCACGGAAGGATTAGTTCATGCCGGCGACCACCAAGTATGACCTTGTGCTAGTCACGGCACCAGATCTAAAAACTGCGCGGCGACTAGTGCGGACCGCCTTGGAGGCGCGGTTGATTGCGTGCGCGAACCTGATCCCAAAAATCGAGTCGCACTACTGGTGGCAGGGGAAACTGGAGCGCGGCCACGAGATCATGTTGGTTATGAAGACCACCCGCGCCCGGCTCGTTGCGTTGGAGAAGCTCATTCTCGCCCAGCATCCCTACACCACGCCGGAGTTCATTGTGTTGCCGGTATCCGGCGGCGCGAAGGGTTATCTCGCCTGGCTGGCTGAGAGTTGCAGCAATTCGAGGCGGAGGTTGGGTTAGGGCACTGCGCGCCAAGCGTTGGCTTCGGCCAACCCGCTGGGAGCGCGGTTTCGTTTTGGTTCTTGGGTTCGCGTCGGGTTGACGACTTGGCTGACGATCCTTTCAAAGCAAACCAATACGAGCGGGTGGCAGGTCCATCCTACGCGGCGCAGGGTTATGTCTCCCCCTCCTGAATCATCGTTCGCCTCCGCACCTTCCACATGCCACGTGCAGGTCTTTTTTGTGGAGCCCTGCTGGATCATCGTGTCCAAGGATTAGATCCAGGCCGAACAAAAGAGGGTTGCCTGCCCCTCGTCATGGTTCCGCCGCAGTTCATTCATGATGGCCCCCGATGTTCAAGAATGCTCGATTGGAGAAGGTCGCACTGAGCCCTCACCGTTCGTGCGTCGTCCACGCCCGAGGAATTGGTGAGCCGGGAGAACCACCCGCGCGTTTCCGCTGGAACGGGACAAAGCCTGCCTGCCAGATCGAGGAGCTGAGCCCAATCGGGCAGAAGCTCCTCCTCAAAGCGAATCGTTTTCAGGTTCGATTGCCCTTTGGCGGCCATAGCCCTGATGGATTTGCAACACGGTGTTTGCCAGACCCAAATGCGAACACGGGTTCCTACCAAGCCTTCCCATCCTCCTTTGTGCCGCAGAGATTCACCCGGATGCCAAGGGCCTTGGCCATCGCCGCCTTGGTCAGCAGACACTGGTCGGCGGCCTTGGCGCTCGTGGCATAGACGACTTGGACGTGATTGGCCTTGTGCTTGGCCATCATCTGGTCGCGCGTCACGCCGTAAGTGACGGCGTGCATGATGGGCCATTGCCAGGTGGTGGCCTGCCATCGGCGCTCGGTCTCTTCGCGGGGCAGCGCGATGACTTTCGCGCGGCCAAGGTCCATGTGCAGCGCACCGCCCGCCACGTAGATGCGGGACCAGACGATTTCGCCCGGCTTGGAAATGCCGCGCAGGGTGCTGCCGCCTTTCGGGAAATACATTGGCGGCTGGCGGAAACCTTCCGCGCCGGCCCAGCCGTCGATGAAATGCGCCGGCGGCGCACTGCCGCTGATCTCGAAGACCCAGACGTATTGCTTCGTGGTGCCGGACTGGTCCCAATCGCCCCAGCGCAGATCATGCAGGGTGTTTTCGGCCGGTTGTTTGAGCGCTTCGTGAACGCGCTGGGTGAGCAGACTGTCGAGTCCGGCGCTCTCGTCCACTTCGTTGAAGTGGGTGAGCAACTGGCCGTCGTAGAGCACTCGCTGACCGTCGCGGGATTTTACCGGTGGACGTTCGCGATTGTTCAACGTGCCTTCCACCAGATCGCTCGCGGGCAGCAAATCTTTCAACCCCTGCTGATACTGGATCCCAATGCAGTCGCAACCGAAGTCATCGGCGATGCGCACGGCGGCAATGTAGGTTTTGCACTGCGAGAGAATTTGTGCGTCCGTCAGGTCGGTGGCGTCGTTCGGGCCGGTGTGGAACGTCATGCCCCGCTGTTCTAGCCACGCGCGGATCTCGCGGGCTTCGGCGTCGTTGACCTGGGTGCTCTCGTGGTAAAGCGTGGACTGACTCAGGCGCTCCTTGAAAACGCCGGTCGCGTGGAGGAGATCGTCGGGGATGATGGCGTTGAACATGCCCATGCAACCCTCGTCGAATACCCCCATGATGGCCTTGTCGCGCCGTAACTGGGCGGCCAGGACTTCGCCGAGTTTGTGCGCAGTGCCGGGGACGTTGACTTTGGCGAGCGGCTTGACGTGGTCGGTCTTGTGCGGGCACTTGCCGGTCGTGAGCCATTGGTGGAGTTTGGCTTTGAAATACCCGTCGGTGAAATCCTCGCTCCAGAGCGTGGAGTATTTCACGCCTTGTTTCGTGAGCGAGCCGTTTAAGTTCAACATGCCGACGAGGCCGGGCCAGGTGCCGGACCAGTTGGCCACGGTGAGGATGGGGCCGCGATGCGTGGTCAGTCCGGCGAGGACGTGATGCGAATATTGCCAGACGGCTTCCGCGATGATGAGGGGCGCGTTCGGGTCAATCTGCTTGAACACCTCGATGCCTTTGCGCTGGGAATCAAGGAAGCCGTGCTTGGCCACGGTGTCGTAGGCGTGGGCGCGGACGACTTCGTAGCCTTCGGCCTGGATGGCGGCGCAGAGGGTGGCTTCCATCGCTTTTTGCGCCGGCCAGCAAACCTGGTTGGCCGAGGGGCGGAGATCGCCGCTGGCGATGAGTTGGATTTGATGCTTCTTAAGTTTGGGCTGCGTTGATTTGATGGGCAGTTTCATGTTGCTCGTATGGCTGATGGATTAAAATCGCGCGAACGCGGGGGCAGGGTAGGGGAGCGGCGGGCGGCGTCAAGTCAGTGAACCATCCCGCATGGGGAGGCTGCCCTTTGCGGATTGATCGACTCCTGGCGCTGCCTCAAGCGACCCGTTCCACCCGTTTTACGCGCGCCGCCAGATCGTCAACTTCGGCCAGGCTCTCGCATCCAACATTCAGCACGTCCACGCAGCCCAAGCCCAGTGCGAACTTCACCGAAGCATCACGCTTTTCCTCGCTGGTGCGGAATTCGCCTTCGCCGATGATTTTCATGCCCACGACGCCTTTCCCCGCGGCATGGATCTTTCGCAGCACAGGCACCACTTGGTCGGCGGGGCCGTCCATCTTGACGCCGTAAGGATTGATCCGCGTGTGGACGGAATCCACCCACGGCTCGGTGGCGCAAACAGCGAGGGCTTCGAGGGAATGACAGGAGACACCGTGAGCGCGGATGACACCCTTGGCCTTAAGCTTGGCGAGCAGGTCCATTTGCTTGCGCAACTCGCCGGGCCACTTGGGCGACACGACGCAATGCAGCAGCACGAGATCAATGTAGTCGGTGTTCAATTCGCGCAGGAATCGTTCGACGCATACATCGGCGTCTGGCCGCTCCTTTTCCGGAAGGCCGCCATCGCGAAACCAGATTTTGGTGGCAATCTGGAACTGGGCGCGGTCAATTCCTTTGAGCGCTGGAATGACGTAGGGATGCGTGCCGTACAGATCGGCCAGATCGAACATCCGCACCCCGCGATCGTGCGCCTCGCGAATCAACCCTTCGAACTTCACTCTGCCCAGCCGGGTGTGATTCGATTCGCGGTTGCCACCCCGCATCCCGGTGCCGAGGCAGAAGCGTGAGACTTTCATCCCGGTCTTGCCCAGCGGGACGCGCGCGTAGGGGTCAAAGAACTTGGGGGTCGGTTTGGTCTCGGCGAGAAGTTGCGGGGCCAGCAGCGCGCTGCCAAGGCCAAGGGCCGTTTGGGCGAGGAATTCGCGACGTCGGAGCTTCATGCCGTTCAAAATAACCCTCCGCCGATCCGAGTGCAACCTGGACGTTGGTTGGCCTAAGCGTCGAGAACCGCGAGGGTGCGTTCGTAGATTCGTTCGGGTTCGCCCTCGGCTGAAATCGTCCGGATCAGACCATGGTCGGCGTAATACTCGATGAGCGGCTTGGTGCTATGCTCATAGGCCGCCATGCGCACCTGAACCGCTTCCGGCCGATCATCCTCGCGCTGCACCAGCTTGCCGCCACAATGATCGCAGACATCAATCACGCGCGGCGGGCGGGCGCTGACGTGGAATACGGCCTTGCAATTGGCGCAGGTGCGCCGGCCGCTGAGGCGCTCGACGATGGTGGCGATGGGGAGGGTGTAATTGAGGACGGCGTTGATGCGGATGGTTTCGTTTTCCAGCAACTCACCCAGAGCCTTGGCTTGCGGCACGGTGCGTGGAAATCCATCCAGTAGAAAACCGCCGCGACAACGGAGGCAGCGCATGCGCTCGCGGACCAGGTTGAGCACGGTGTCGTCGGGGACGAGGTCCCCACGTTTCATGTAGCTCAAGGCATCGTTGATGGCGGGGGTGCGCTCGGTCTCGCACAGACATTTGGCGGCGCGGAGCACATCGCCCGTGGAAAGCTGGCATACGCCCAATCCGGCGCAGAGCAATTCGGCTTGTGTGCCTTTGCCGACGCCCGGGGCACCCAGCAGGATCAGTCGCGGGGGCAAGGCGCGTGGTTTGGCTGGAATACTGCATTGGGCGTCCCCGGCCTTGATCCAGGCGGCGCGATCATTTTTTTCGTTCATGGTGTCTCCCAATTCCCGGTCAGACGTTGCCCGGTGTTGCATACGTTCGGCAAACCGCAGTCCGGTTCAAGCGGTAACCGGGAAAATGCCAAGAAACGCGGCGTGTTTGCCAAGAATTGGCAAAACCGCGGAGTGCCGAGGCAAGGCGGGCGTGGCACGGGTGCATGGCGAGTCTGGGCGGTACCATTTCCCCAGCGTTCGTAACATCACCCCTGACGTGATCCCTGGGTGGCGCTCGCCGCTGTCGCGACTGCGTGAATGTATTCCTTGCCAAGACCTCCGAGTTATTCTTCACTTCACCCATGGAATCGTCGCAGTTACCTCAGTACCTCGCCGTCCTGATGCTTTTCGTGCTGGCCGTGGCGGCGACCGGCGGGATGATTGGCCTCTCGATGTTGCTGGGCAAACGCGGCCGGACCAGCAAGATCAAGGACACCGCGTACGAGTGCGGCATGCTTCCCATCGGCGAGGGCAGCCCCCGCATGTCGGTGAAGTTCTATCTCGTGGCGATGCTGTTCATCCTGTTTGATATCGAAGTCGTGTTCATGTATCCGTGGGCGGTAATTTACAAGTCCATGCTGCAAGACCCGGCGACACGGAACATGATTCTTGGCTCGATGATTTCCTTCCTCGGTATTCTCTTCGTCGGCTACATCTACGCGGTGAAGAAGCGCGCGTTTGACTGGAAGAGCTGAACCGGGTTTCAGAATGTCAACGGGCCGCCGCGCCCGATGCGCGGCGGCCCGTTTTGCCAAACACCCAAACACCCCGAACCAAAATCAAGCCACGGTGATCTGCTTGTCCAGATAGACATCCTGAATCGCATTGAGCAATTCGACGCCTTCCGCGAGCGGACGTTGAAACGCTTTGCGACCGGAAATGAGACCCGTGCCGCCGGCGCGTTTGTTGATCACGGCGGTCTTCACTGCGGCTTCGAGGTCGCCTTTGCCCTTGGACTCGCCGCCCGAGTTGATCAAGCCCGCGCGCCCGGAGTAGCAGTTCAAAACCTGATAACGGCAGAGATCAATCGGATGATCGGTCGTGAGTTCCGTGTAAACCTTCTCGTGCGTCTTGCCGTATTTCTCGATGGCTTTGTAGCCGCCGTTGTTTTCCGGCAGTTTCTGCTTGATGATGTCCGCCTGAATGGTGACCCCGAGATGGTTCGCCTGTCCGGTCAGGTCGGCGCTGACATGATAATCCTTGTCCTTCGTTTTGAAGGCATTGTTGCGGAGGTAGCACCAGAGCACGGTGGCCAGCCCGAGTTCATGCGCCCGCTTGAAGGCGATGCTCGTCTCGACAATCTGCCGCGCCGATTCCGCGGAGCCGAAATAAATCGTCGCGCCTACCGCCGTCGCGCCCATGTTCCAAGCCTGCTCGACTTGGGCGAAATAAATCTGGTCGAATTTGTTGGGGCAAGTCATCAGTTCGTTGTGATTCAACTTCACCAGAAACGGAATCTTGTGCGCGTATTTCCGCGACACCATGCCGAGCACGCCGAGCGTGGAGGCGACGGCGTTGCAGCCGCCTTCGAGGGCGAGCTTCACGATATTTTCCGGATCAAAATAATCCGGGTTCGGCGCGAAGCTGGCGCCGGCTGAGTGTTCGATGCCCTGATCCACCGGCAAAATCGAGAGATAACCCGTGCCGCCGAGGCGACCGGTGTCGAACATCTGCTGGAGGCTGCGCAGCACCTGCGGGTTGCGATCCGTGACCGCCATCACGCGGTCAACGAAGTCCGGGCCGGGGAGGTGCAGTTTTTCCTTGGGAACGGTTTTGCATTGGTGTTCGAGGAGAGCCTGGGCGGAATCGCCGAGGAGTTGCGTGATTTTATTGCTCATAGTTCAGTGTCGAGTGCGTTTACCTGCCAAAATTAAACCCGCAGGCGAGGCGAAGGCCCGGTTCGTAATGAAACGAGACGCTCGTTTATGAGCAGCAGGGTAGGGGAATGCGGTGGTTTGGGCCACCTGATTTTTGGCGTTCTGTCCGCCGATTTTGCCAGTGAACCAACACCAGCACCGCCGCCCGCTCCGCCGCCTTCACCGAAATGTAACCGCGAAATACACCAAACAAGCGAAAGGGGAACAGACATGACTTCTCTTTCAGTTGTTCGCGTATTTCGCGTGGTTCGCGGTTTGAAATCAGTAAACCAAAACCAACACCGCTGCCTGCTCGGCCTCTTTCACCACATCCTCAAATTTCTTGTCCTTGGCCGACGGCTCCTTGAGTATGGTGGACACTTCCGGGACGGACTCCAGAAAGCTCAGGAGATAACTGCTCTTCACCGCGTAGTTCACATTCTCTGGCAACGCTGCGCTCGCGGCCAGCGCAGCCTTGGCGCTTAACTTGGCCGACACCACGCCCACCACGTTGCCGTGTTCATCCACCAACGCCCCACCCGAATTGCCCGGCTGCACCGGCACGCTGATCTGGAAATACCGCGCGTCATCCCCCGCGCCGGACAGCGAGGCGACCTCGCCCTTGGCCAGCTTGGGCGCGAACCCTTGCAACCCGATGTTGGGAAAACCCACCGTGGCCACCGTGCCGCCCAACTTCACCCCGCGACTCGCCGCAATCGGCAACGGCGCAAACCGCCCCTCCGCCTTGAGCAACGCCAGATCATTGGCGGCATCTACTTTCACGACTCTGGCAGAAATCAAACCTGCGCTCGTGACCAAACGAACTCTTGAAGCATCTCTGATGACATGTTCGTTCGTAACCAGAAAGCCACCCTCTGAAATGAGAAACCCTGTACCGCTTGCGGTTGGTGCCGAATCAACAATTTCTTTGTCTGGGACTCCAAGGTTGTATTCGCCTGTTGTGCGCGGCTTAAATTTGCGCGCCATGCTCTGTCCATCGACGATCTCCCCGCGGGTCAAGCGCTTCTCTGATATACCCACATTTCTCGAAGCAGCCTCAAGTCGCGGTTGCATGGCCTCGGATTACCCGGCTGTTTTCCTGCAAGCTCCAGAGTGTGACATTTCAACCAACCGCCGGAAGTTTCACCCTCTCTTTGGGAGGAGAGGGCCGGGGTGAGGGCGAGCGTCACACCATCTCGCTCAATTCATTTCGCCGTTACGACGACGTAATTCTTTTTCCCTTTGCGCAAGAGGATGTGCTCGTCGAAGAGCAAGTCGCGCTCGTTGATGCTCCGAAATAGGTTGGTTTCTCGGACATTGTTCAAGTAGATGCCACCACCTTCGATGTCCTTTCGGGCTTGGCCTTTAGATGAAGATAAATCGGCATGAATCAACAATTCTACCAGCGGTACACCGGTGCCACGAAGCTTGAGCCGATCGATCATTCGTATTGGTGCGCCACATGTCACCTCTTCAAAAGTGTTGGTAGAAATGTCATCGAGTGTTCCGCCAAAAAGTATTTCGCTTGCGTGAATTGCTTCCATCGTTGCAGTCGGTCCGTGAATCAAATCCGTCGTGGCTTTCGCCAACGCCTTGTGCGCGATGCGTGCGCCGGGATTTGCCGTGTGCTGTTTTTCGAGCGATTCGATCTCTTCCCGTGAGAGGAATGTGAAGTATTTCAAGTAGCGGATGACGTCACGGTCGTCGGTGTTGATCCAGAATTGGTAGAACCGGTAAACGCTCGTGCGTTTCGGATCGAGCCAGATCGCGCCGGACACGGACTTGCCAAACTTAGAGCCGTCGGCGTTGGTGATGAGCGGGAGCGTGAGGCCGTAAACCGTTTTGCCGAGTTTCTTGCGCGTGAGTTCGATGCCGGCGGTGATGTTGCCCCACTGGTCGCTGCCGCCGATTTGTAGTTCGCAGTCGTAATCCCGGCAGAACACGTAAAAGTCGAAGGCCTGGAGCAGCATGTAGCTGAACTCGGTGTAGCTGATGCCAACCTCGCGGTCTTCCATGCGGGCCCGCACGCTTTCCTTGGCGACCATCTGGTTGACGGAAAAATGTTTCCCGATGTCGCGCAGAAAATCGAGAAAGCTGACGGGCGTGGTCCAGGTGGCGTTGTCGAGCAGGCGGGCGGGGTTTTGCTGCGTCTCGAAATCGAGCAGCTTGGCCAGTTGCACTTTCACGCTCGCAATGTTGTGATCAAGAACTTCCTTGGTCAGCAACTGGCGTTCGGCCGTTTTCCCGCTCGGATCGCCAATGGAACCGGTCGCGCCGCCGGCCAGGGCAATGGGATGATGGCCGAGCAGTTGAAAACGGCGGAGCGCGAGCAGCGGCACGAGGTTGCCAACGTGCAGGCTGTCGGCGGTGGGGTCGAACCCAGCATAAAGGGTCGTGGGCGCGGCGAGGCGCTTGGTTAATTCCGCCGTGTCCGTGCAGTCGGCGACGAGGCCGCGCCAGTTGAGTTCTTCCAGAATGCTCACCCGCGCAGAATAAATCGCCCGGCGGGGATAGCCAATGAAATTGGCAGGCAGGTTCGTTTCGGTCTTAATCGTAATCTTCATCTTACTCTTAATCTGTTTGGTAGGTCTCGACGGTTTGATCGGGATGGGGAGTTT
>JADLHS010000142.1 GCA_020848635.1 Limisphaerales bacterium | reverse complement strand
GTGAAACAACAGTATTGGCTCTACGTCGCCCTGCAGAAGCAGCGCAACCAGGTCGCCAATGTCCGCCTTTACCCCGTGCAATTGCCCGAACAGAGGATTGACGGGGTAACGTTCCAACCATCAACCAAGCTCCTCCGCATCGAGGAATAGCAGGCCATGCCTGCAACCACAGAAAGAAAGGAAAACACACCATGAAAAAGCTAATCGCCCTCACGCTCGTGACCCTCGGGCTTACCGTTACCGCTCGGGCGCAATGGGTCGTCTATGATCCCATCAACTCCGTTCAATCCATCCTCAACACCGCCCAGGAAATCGCAAAATTCGTAGCGATGATCGAAAACCAAGTGCAACAAATTCGAGCACTCGACGATCAGCTCAACCAGTTCAAACACTACGAAAGCCTGTTCGGCGATCCGAAAGCCGTCCTGCTGGCCACGGTCCAGCCGCTCATCGGCGACCTGAGAAAAACCGAACTGGGCCAGACGCTCACCACGCTGGAAAAGACCATCAGCACGACCGACGCGATGCTCTACAACGCCAGCGGTCTGTTCGAGAGCATCGGCACAACGTTCACCACGCCGAACGGCCAGAGCATCACGCGGCAGACAGTTCCGTTCAAACCCATCGCCGCCGTGCAGAAAACCACGGACAACTACCTGTCCGTCTCGACTGACGCCGCCGCCCGCCGCGTCGCGTTGAAAAACCAAGTCGCCGCCACGACCGAGCAACTCAAGTCGGCCACCACCGACGCCGAGGTTCAGAAGTTGCAGGGCGTTCTCATCGGGTTGAGCGCCGCGCTCAACAACACCGACTACGAAATCAATCAGGCTACCACGTCCGCGCTGGTGCAGGACATCGCCAACCGCAACGACGCGCAGCGCCAGATTGAAGCGAAGAAAGAGCAACAGCACGCCGAGTTCACCGAGGCCGTGCAGAAATACGGGCAGACGTTCCGCCTGATGAACGCGCCCACCGCGTTCCCGACTCCATAACCGCAACCCGCAATCGTCCCGACGTATGCCAACCTTTGAACAACTTTTCCCGACGTTCATGCAAAAGTGCGCGGAGCTGCACGAGTTGCTGCGCCTCGTGGCGTTCATGTTGTTCATCGTCGGGACGATCTTGTGCGTCGTCCACGGCTTCAGCGGCAAGACGCTCATGCTCCACCTGGTCCGGCTGTTCATCCTGACCGCGTTGCTCGTGTTCCTGCCGCAATGGGGCAACCAGGTTCAATCCCTCTTGCAGACTTCCATCCTCAACGGCCTCGGCGTTGACCCGGCGCACGTTCAAGACCAATACAATCAGTTGCTCGTCATCAAACGCGACACCGGCAGCGACCATTCGTGGTGGGACATCCTCGGCGACCTCGGCGGCTTCACGGTTGAATTGTTGATTTCAGGAATTCTCTGGCTCGTGGGCGAGTTCGCCTCATTGCTGCTGTTCTGGGCCTACATCATCCAGAAATTCATATTGTTTACCGGCTACGCCTTGTCGCCGCTGCTCATCGGCTTCATGGCCATCCGTCCGCTGCGCTCCATCGGCGGGCGTTACCTGATGAACATCGTCGGTGTTCTGCTCTGGCCGCTCGGCTGGGGAGTCGCCGCGCTCATCACGCAGGGGATTCTCGATTTCATGACCGACCCGTCCTTCAAGTTCATTGACCCGACGGCCTCGTTGTATTCGCTGCAAGCCACCGTGGGCGTCGTCGTGGTCGCGTTCTGGATCGTGTTCAGCACGATTGCCGCGCCACTCGTCATCCAAAAAGTCATCGCCAGTGGCGAACTCGCGGGCGGACAACTCATCGGCGGGGCGTTCAGCAGTTTCTTCCAGACCGCCGCCACCACCGCCGGCGCTGCCGCCGTCGCCGCGACCACCGGCCTCCCGCTCGTCACTGCGGGTGCTGCCGGTATGGCCGCCGGGTTGAGCACCCTGTCGTCCGCCGCCGGGCACGGCAGCGCCGGCGCCATCATCATCGCCGGTTCGGGTTTGCCGCCGCGCTCCGCCCGGGGCCGTCCGGGTGACGACATCACCGGTGACAAATCCGTCCGCGAACTCATCGCCAAATCCAAAGGCCATTACTACTGAACCCACATGAAAACTCCCGCTCTCAACGAAACGGCCACCAACTCCAAACCCGTCGCTCCGGCCCGCCGCGCCTTTGACCCGACCCGGCTCTTCGCGCAACGCGATCGGCTGCCGTGGTTCTGGTTCTTCGTCGCCGTTGCTGTGACCGTGCTGGCCGCGCTCGACCGTTATCACCTCATCGGCCAGTTCAAACAGCGCGAACGCGTGGTCATCATTGACCCGGCGCAGACTTATTACATCAGCCCGCTGCTGCAATTTCAGGAGGCCAAGGATCTGCACATGCAACAGGCCACCCTCGCCACGACCGCGTTGCTCGAACGCGGCCCGAAAGATTTTGACCACGGCGATTTGTTGAGGCAGATCTTTCTCAAGTCGGCACTCCAAAAAGCCCAGGACCAGCTCACCCGCGAGGCGGTCGAGTTCCGCGCCAAGCAACTGCACCAGAAGCCGGAGATTGCCCGGGTGGACATTCTGGCCACGCGCGAAAACGAAGTGCTCGCCACCGTCACCGGCCAGGTGATCCGCACCGGCATCTTTCAGGAAAAAGCGTTCATCGAGGCGTTCAATTTCAAGTTGAGTCTCCGTCTCCTCCGCAACCCCAACATGGCCGTCAACGGTCGTTTCCCGACCGCTGTCGGCGACTTCAAATATGAAATCATCCATTAGCATCCTCCTGTTGTCCGCCGCCGTCACGCTTGCGGAATCGCCCGAAGCCATCCAGCACGTCACCCTGGACGAGCGGGTGGTCGTCACCGTGCCCGTTGCGACCAACCGCGTCACCACCATCAACTTTCCCGGCCCCATCGCCGCGATAGATGCCGTGGGCGTGACCGCCGATGGCAAGACGCCCGGCCAGTTCCAACTCGCGCACACCAAAGGCTCGACGTTCCTGTCCGTCCGCGCGCTCGCGCGCAAGGCGGCGACGAACCTGAATATCCGGTGGAACAAGCGCACCTACGTCTTCGAGTTGGTGGAGAGTGACAATCCCGTTCTCTCGCTGAACTTGGACGACCCGGCGACCGCCGAGGCTGTTCTGCCCGCGCCAGTGCTGACGCCCACACGGTTGCTGGCCTTGCTGGACACGGCAAAGGCGTTCCCGCTACTGAAAAAGCAACAGCCGGATGCCGTCGCCGGGGCCGCGGCGAGGACGTTCGGTGAAAAACCGCAAGTCACCGACTTCAATGATTACGAAATCCGTATCGAGGAGGTGTTTCGGTTCAACCCCGAGGACACCCTCGTTTTTCATGTCACGTTGAAAAATAAGTCGGAGAATGAGATCCGGTATCTGCCGGAGAGTTTCTGTGTCCGGGTCGGCAACCGGCTTTACTACCAGTCCATCAGCGACGCGCCGGGCCTGTTGCCACCGCAATCCGCCAGCACGGTGTATTTCGGCATCACCGGCACCCCGGACGGCGGACGCAGCGAGCTTTCGCTCAAGAATGAGTTCACCGTGTTGGTGAGTCGGTTGCCTGGTCTCCCACCAGGTTCCACCACCGGGCAAACCGCTCCGTTGCCATCGCTGTCGCCCTCGTCACCCACCGAAATGACTCCAGAGAGTGAAGCTCCTCTACGCCAAGCGCTCCATCGCGCGATTGCGGATTTGCAGAACACCGCCCCACGGTCGAACGCATCCCCCTCCAGCTTGCCCATAGCTAACCAAACACCTCTTATTCCATGAAACCACGAGACTTTCTGAATTTCTTCAAAACCAAGAGCGGCAAACTTGTTTTGTTCGTCGCGATCTTTGGCGGCGGTCTGATGATATTCAGCGTGCTGCGCGATAAATCCCGCAGCCCGGAAGACATCGCGGTGGCCCCCGCCCGAACCAACGTGACCGACAAGGCCCAGGTGGTGCAGTCGGTCGAGTTGCCGATGCAGCCGTTCCGTCCGCCGACTCCCAAGCCCGAACCGCTGCCGGTGGTTAAAACCAACGAAGTGCCGAAAGTCGTCACTGAACAGCAACCGCAGGAGGCCAAAGTTCCCGCGCTTGCCCCCATCAGCTTGTTTCCGGATTCGGTAATCGGAAACGCCGACCAGAAGACCGTCAGTTCGATTTACGCGCCGTTTGGTCGGCTGATCTCCTGTGAGACCATCGTCACGGTGGACTCGGCTTCGATTCAGACGCCGATCATCGGCCTCATCACCGAGAACATTTATCACGCGGGCAAGCTGGTCATTCCCGCCGGCACGGAGGTTCACGGCACGGCCCAGACCGACCGGCATCGTGAACGCATCGCCAGCGGCAACAACTGGACGCTCGTGTGGCAGGGCGGGGAGGAACTTCATCTGAAGGCCGTCGCCCTCGACCGCGAATTTTCCGGCGACCAGGAAGGCTGGGGCATCACCGACGGCAGCGCCGGTTTGCGCGGGCGCGTCCTCAAGTCGGATGACCTCGCCGAAATCAAATTGTTCGCCGCCACGTTTCTTTCCGGGGTCGCCGGGGCGTTGACGGAAAAACAACCGACCGTCTTTGGTCCGATCAACAGCCCGACCTTGAACAATGCGCCGTTTGAAGGCGCGCAGAAGGTAATCGACACCTATGCCCAACGCATTTTGGATGCGATTCAAAAGGACGGTTTTTATGTCCGCGTGCCGAGCGGGAAACAGTTTTACCTCTACGTCCTGCAAACCATTGACCGGGCCGATGCCGAAATCGGCGGCTCAGAGAAACCGTTTGGCGAAGACACCGCGACCGGCGCGGAGAAGTTGAACGCCCGCGCCACGTTCACCGCTATTCCGCCAACGTTTCCATCAACCTCAACTCCCATCAAACCATGAAATATCTCGCGCTCCTGCCCCTCGTGCTCGTCGCCTCGTGCGCCTCGCGTCCGCAAATGGCTGTCCGTCCCGTGCCGCCGGCGGCGGTCGCACCGGCTGAATCCCTGCGGTATGGCGAGGTTGTCCGTGCCTACCACGTCGGTCGTCAGGTTGACCCGAACCATCCTGGCCTGATGGCGGAAGGGCATCCGATCTATCGCATCGAGGTTTCCTCGCGCTGGAATCTTCACCCCGGATCGCCAAACGCCGCCAATTTGTTGAACCCGCCGCCGGATGCTGCGTTCGCGCCGCCGCCCACCAACGATGTTGTCATCGCCGAGCTGAACCGTCAGCGCGAGGCCACCGCGCTCGTCATGCAACAGGCCGCCCGGCTCGCGCAGTCCTACCAGGAATTGCAGAGGGTGTTCGGCGAAATGAAGACCGTTGCCCAAAACAACGCGCACTTGAACGCGCGGCTCACCGCCACCGAGCAGCGCGTCAAAGTTTTTGAGAGGGAATTGCAAACCATCAGCGCGACACCCGCGCTCACCAATGACGTTCCCGCTTTTTCACCGGAATCCGATGATTCCCCGAAACCATGAAAACACTTTGCCGGAGCGGGACGGTTTGACCGCCTCGTTCCGGCGAACACGGCAAATGCCGCGCAACTAAAAACAACAACAGAACGAATCGTTATGACAAAACCAAGACCATCCGCGCCAACCAGCGCCAGCGGCAATGCCGCATCCGCAGAACAGCCCACCTTCCGCACCAACCCGGAGGTGGATGCCAAGATTGATGCCTACATCAAAGAGAACCCGAAGTATTGGACTTACGTCCAGGCCATGCCGCGCGAGCGGCTCGAACGCAGCGTGGTCCTCAACGAGGTGCGCGAACT
>JADLHS010000141.1 GCA_020848635.1 Limisphaerales bacterium | reverse complement strand
AGGGTCAGCGGCTTCTCGGCGTAAACGTCCTTGCCCGCCTGACAGGACTCGACACAGATCAACAGTCGCCAATGTTCCGGCGTCGCCGTAATGATGGCATCCACCTCCTTGCGTTCGAGCAAGCGGCGATAATCCTGAAATGCCACCGCGTCGTGTTTGGTCGCGGCTTCGCGGGCGCGATTCAAATTCACATCCGCCACCGCCACGAAACGGGCGGCAGGTTGCTTCAACAGGATTTGCAGGAGGCTGCTCGCCTGCCGGCCAATGCCAATAAAGCCGATGCCAATGCGGTCGTTCGCGCCTGGCCGGCCAGCCGCCGCGAGCACGCCGCTGGGAAGAATTTGCGGCAGCGATGCCCCGGCCAGAACCAGGCCGCCGCGGCGGAGGAAGGTTCGTCGGGAAAAATTGGCCAACCGGTTACGTGATTGATGCTTTATCCCCATAATGTTCTCGCTTCGGTTCCATGTTTGCTACTTCGCCGCGCGGCGCGCGTACTCATCGTAAACCTGCTTCAACTTTTCGACCTCGGGAACACCGCGATGAATCCACACGCGGTAACGGACCTGAATCGGTTTGTCCGGTGGAAAAGTCTGTTCTTTAACTCCCGGCCAACCGACGCAGAGCACGCCGTAGTGCCGGGTCAGCCATTCAGGCGGAAAGTCCGGATGTTCCGGCGCAATGAAAATCGCCGCGCCGCTGGGGGCTTTGGCACCGGCGAACTGCGCTGACAGATCCGCCCAAGGCAGATGCGCAATCGGCAAATCCTCTTTCGACCGACCGTCGGGTGTGGTGATGATGGTTTCCCCCGTGCGGGGGGCGAAGCGCAGCGTCAATCCGCCGTAACTCTTGCCCTCCGCGCCGCGCAAGGTCAACGGGGCTTTCAGCGGCGTCCAGGTCAGTTCCACATCAATGGCCCGGCCTTCGGTCGTGGCGGGCAGCACCCGCAGCCAGACTTTTTCGTCCACCACTTTGCGATCGCCGATGAACCAGCCATTTTGCACTCCCAGATAGGCTTTGGCTGCCATCGCCTCGCGCCCCAGCCAGCCCTCGAACTGATGGTGGATTCCTTTGAGCATCCACAGATCGGTTTCCGTTTCTCCGCTCTTCACATGCGGCCACGACCAGAAAAGGCCACGGTGATGGTAATGGTCCTTCGGAAAATCGTCGGTCAGCACCTCGCCATCCAGTCCATAAATCGGATGCACATAACTGCTGCGGGCACGGTCGGCGGGGGCATTGGTGGAGGCAATGACACCGTGATTGTACACCAACACCGAACGCGCGCCTTCCCACAGCCCGAGCGATTGATCGTTCACGTCCGCGAAATGAAATCCCGTTTCCGCGCCCGGCAAAGAGCCGGCCGCCAAACCGAGGGCGAGAAGAATTTTGAGCTTCATAGGGAGCACGCTGGATTAGATCTTTACGCGGAACTTTTCAATCTTGCCCACATCAATGTCAACGCCTAATCCGGGTGCGGCCGGCACGGCCAGTTCACCGTTTACGACCTGGAAGGGTTGCTGGAGCACCGAGCCGTCAATGAACTGCGGCCCATTTAACGCGGCCGGATATTTCAAATCGTAGGCGCCATAAAGGATCAGCGCGGCTGCCAGCGCAATATCCGGATCCGTCAAACCGCTGCCAAGGAACATCAGTCCGGCGTTCTGCGCGATCTCAATCTGCCGCCGCGCATCGGTCAACCCGCCACAACGCGCGGGCTTCATGGCGACGCCGTCGAGGCAACCGAGTTGGATGAACTCCTCCAGTTCCACCGACGATACCACCCCTTCGTCCATGATGATGGGCAATGCGCCCTGCTTCTTCAGGCGTTGATAACCCGTAAGCCGGTTGGCGGGCAACGGCTGTTCGATCACCGGCACGCCGATCTTCGCAAGCTTGGGGAGAATTTCCAGCGCCGTGGCTTCGTCGTAGCCCCCGTTCGCGTCCGCCCAAAGAAAGCCGTCCGGCACGAGGCGCTTTACGAGACGGCACAATTCCAGATCGAACTTCGGATCGGGCGCAACCTTGACGTTGAAATGCTTGTAGCCACGCGCTGCGCCCTGCGCGATCAAACCTTCGATTTCTTCAAGCGTGCGCGGGTTCAACGTCCAGCTCAGTGGGATTCGATCACGGCCTTTGCGTCTCCAGGACTGAGCGACGTTTGTCTGTTGTAATTTCCCGTTAAGATCGGCCAGCGCCAAATCCAGGCCCGCTTTGCAGATCGGTTGGCCGGTGGAAAACGACGGCGCGATGTTGCTCTGCAGGACCGCCTGGATCGTTTTGTCGTCGGACGGATCCAGCCCGATGAGTTCTGGCGCCAGGTAGCGGCTGATCGTGCTGTGAACCGTTTCGAGCGTTTCGTAGCTCCATTTCGGAATCGGTACGCTTTGCCCCCAGCCAACGACGCCGTTTTCCGCGGTGATCTTCACCAGCACGGCGGGGCGACCCGTCGCCCGGCCTTTTGGCCCTTCAAAAAACTTGAACCGCCCGATGGTCGGATAAATCAGCGGGATCGTTTCGATGGTCTGAATCTTAGGCTTCGCCGCAGCGCGGGCCTTGAGGCCCGCAGGAAGACAAAGCCCGGCACTGGCAGCAACGGTGCGCTGGAGAAACGTGCGACGGGTGAGTTTCATACCAAATGGCGCGCGGCGATCCTCAACCGCCGGTTTCCGGTGCTTTCCCCAAGCTGATTGTGCTGCCAGCCATACCGCCCCAAAAAGCAAATCCCCACCGGTTAATCAATGGGAATGTTCGGGCCGGCTGCCGACAGGACAACGACCTACCGGTATTTCGGGGCGGCCGAGGCTGGCTTTGGAAGCGGCATCGGGCACGGGATCGGCCAAGTTCACCGGGCTGGGACAACGCGAACCGGCGACTTGAGGTTCACGCGGTGGCAAACGGACGAGGCACTCGTGTCAGTTTTCCAGCCATTCTCTTCCCAGACCCGGCAGTTAACCCACGCCAACCGGAACTTCTGCAGCATGGACTGACGTCTGCTCTACTCCATCCGACGGTCGCAAAGGAGCAGATGGACGGACTACCGATTATGAAAAACACGTCGTGCTACATTGGTTTTAACCGGAGCGCTTTGATTCTGCTGGCCATGACAGCTCTATCCGTTGCTCCGGCGTTGGGTGAAAAACTCGCCACGCCAGAAACCGGCCTCGCTTCGTATTACGGGACACCCTATCACGGCCGACCGACCGCCAGCGGTGAGGTCTTCAACATGAATGAATTCACCGCCGCACATCCCCGGCTGGCATTCGGAACCCGCGTGAAAGTGACGCACCTGGCCACTCACAAATCAGTCATGGTACGCATCAACGATCGCGGGCCATTCGTCAAAGGCCGCGTCATTGATCTCTCCCAGGCCGCCGCCAGCGAATTGGGGATGGTCCAGAGCGGCCTGGCCGCGGTGAAACTCGAAATCGTCGAGCCAGCCATGGCAGCCAATGCGATATTGCCGCGGCGGATCAGGCTGCAAAGCACGCCTCCACCCTGACGGACGGTCCTCATCCCGCCAGAGCCGTGGCCAGACTGCCGCGCCCATTCGGCCGCCGCCAGTTTACACCCGGTCCTTACCGGCGCCACAACTTGGGAGATTCGGCAAGCGCATCATTGTTTGTCCCCCTGCCCTCGCCGACCAACCGGATGGGGAGGCCGATGACCGCCTAAACCACTTTGAATGTGTGCCCGGTTCAAATTGCAACACTGGACAACCGGGCGTTAAAATGTTGAAGGCACGCCGAATCTGTGTTGGACTGGGTGTGCATGAAGAAGACCTCGCTATTCACGTTCGTTGGGACGGCGGCCCTGCTCCTTTTGCTCGGTTGTAAGACAACGGGAACCGGCTCGCACGGAGCAACGCTCGAATTGTTCAACGGCAAAGATCTCACAGGCTGGCAGCACAAGCTGGCAGAACCGGCGGTGCCACGTGAACAAGTCTGGTCCGTAAGGGACGGGCTCCTCATCTGCCAGGGTACCCCGCTGGGCGTTTTGTACACGGAGCGCGCGTTCACGAATTTCCGGTTCGTGCTGGAATATCGCTGGGCGCCCGGCACCAAGCCCGGCAACAGCGGCATCCTGACGCGCATCAACGGCCCGGCCCAGGCGTTGCCGCGCTGCGCCGAGGTCCAACTCATGCATGGCAACGCGGGCGATGTGCTGGGATTGCAGGGCATGCAAGTGACCGGCGGACAGCCGCGGTATTTTGAAATAATGAATCACCCGGTGGCGGGCAATATCCGCGGGGTCGCGAAACTGACGGACGCCGAGCGGCCCGGCGGTGAATGGAATCATGTGGAAGTCCTCGTCCGCGGTGCCGACTACACGGTCTGGATGAATGGCCAGCAGATCAATCAGGCGCATGGGGTGGAGCTTGTGGCCGGGCCCCTTGGCCTGCAATCCGAGGGTGGCGAAATTCAATTCCGGCGCGCGACGCTCACCCCGCTGCCAGACTGAAGCCCCACCCGATGGGAACGGGCTTCCACTGCCTGGCTCCAAGATACAACCCTCCGGCGGCATTCTGCGACTCGGACCGGACCGACGGGTGTGGAAATCAATCCGTCGCGGCTTTCGCCGGGCGTTCGCGATAGCCGCGGATGTGGCTGAACTTGGCTTGAATAAGGGCCAGGTCCTGCTCGAGGTTTCCGCTCGGCTGAAACAAAGGCATCACCCGAACCACATGCTCCCGATAGTCGAAACCCACGGGCAGGATCGGAACCCCGGCCTGCACGGCGATCAGATAGAAGCCGGATTTCCATTGGCTCACGCCTTTGCGTGTCCCTTCCGGCGCCAAGGCCAGCATGAGGGAGGGCGCCGCCGCGAAGGCCCGCACGCATTGTCGCACCACCCCATGACTGGCACTGCGATTAATTGGAATACCGCCAAACCACCGGAAAAAGTGCTGGAACGGGGGGATAAACATGGAGTGCTTGGCCAGCCATGAAATGCGCAACTCAAGCGCGAAAAGTACCGCCACCCCCAATGGAAAATCCCAGTTCGAAGTATGCGGCGCGACAATGACGACGTATTTCGGATCGGCCGGAAAAACGCCCTCAATCCGCCATCCCGCCAGCCGTAGATAGCCCCGCCCGAGCGCCCGCCACATCCAGCCGCGCGCTTGATGAAAGGCCGCAGGTGGAACTTGGTATTTCAGTGAGCGAGGCAAGGGTTTCTTCGCGAGCGTCAACGGGGAGGAATTTGGATTTTGATGCCGCGCGGTTCAAGGAGAATCGCTTTGGCATCCGCAGGAATCCCCTTGAACACACCCTCAATCCTTCGTCATTGCGGCGCATCGCAACGCCCAACCAAGCCGGACTCGGGAAATTGAATCCCCCGGTGGTGCGTTCCGTTGAGCGGGGCGTCAACCAGTTACGTTTGCCTAGCGCAGGAACCTACGGGCCCGCCTGCGGCGGCAGCTTCGGGGGCTGCCAGAGCGACTCCCAATACTTCGTCTCGACCGCGTAAACATCGGTAACGTCGCTGGATTTCATTCCGTCCGCCAACACTCCGTAGCGCTTCATCTCCCGAACCCAATCGGTGCGCGGCACGAACCCGGGCATATCGAACCGCTTGTGTTCCGCCAGAAAATCTGTGCCCGCGTTGAGCAGGCCGAGCAGCGCCTGATAATCCGGGTCGCTGCGGCTGGCAAAAACCTTTGCACTCCCGCCCCGCTTCGGATCGCGGCACAGTTCCCATCCGCCGGCCGACTTGGCCAGCGGCGCCAGGAGCATCAGCGACTGCTCGGGACGGGAAAGATTGAAGACGATGTGCCGGCTGGTCAGGAGCCGCGGGTCATCGAGGCTGGGTTGCCAGAAGCTCACACCGCGTTCATCCGCCAGATTGAGCGGGAGTTGCCGGTTGGGCTGGTCGTGGCAACCAATGCAGCGCCGCTGGATTACTTCGGTGGCCGCGATCGTGGCGGGCCAGTCGGCTCCCGTGTTAATCTGGTTGTTCTCGGCGTAGTTGCCAACCATGCCGGAACCGAGTGCGGCGTAAGTGCCGGGGTACGCCGCGGCGGATTCAATCCAGAGCCGCAACAGCTTTTTCTGGCGGGGTGTGGCCTGGACCCCGTAATGCGAGCCATCGAGCATCGTGAGCAGCCGGCTCGCGGAACTCCCGAGGGTCCGCGGGCGGTAATTGCTCTTAGGTTCATTGCGGCCATCGGCAAAGAGGCGCGCAATGGTCAGCATGTAGTAGCTGTGGCTGTAGAGCGGACCGCGGTCGCCGGCCAGAATCAGCCGCCCGTCGCGCGGACCGCCCCGGGGAGTTTTTTCGTAACCATGACAATCAACGCAGAGGGCATCCAGGATCGGCTGCACGTCGCGTGGAAAGTCGAAGACCTCGGGCACGTCGCGAATCGGTTCGATGCACGCGGCCGCTTTGCGAACGGCCAGGGTCTCGTGGAATTCAGCCCGCGGCGTCTGCGAACGATGTTCGTGACAGCCGACGCAGCTCAAGAGTTCGCCAGGTTGAACGCTGGTAAAACTCTGCATCCGCTTCACGGCCATGTCCTTTTCATCCAGCGCGACAAAGAAGATGCTGCGCATGGCCGGCACCTCGAAGTAAGCCGAACCATCCGGCTCGACCGGTACGGTGCCGAGGATGCGCTCCAGCGTGAAGGTCCCACCATAGCTGATGGGCTCCATGCCGCCGGTGTAGTGGACGGGCAGCGGAAGGGTTTCGAGCACGAGCAGCTTTTTAATTTCGCCCGGTTTAACGCCAGCCATGTTGCGCCCGTGGTTCACGTCCGCGAGGAGGAGACGTCCGGTGGCTTCGTCCGGCCTGGTGCGCGGTTGAATGACGGCCTCGCGCGGACGTGCCCCGAGGGGTCGCGGCTCGTGACATTCCAGTTTGGCGGCGCGATCCGCGGCGGGCAGTTTGACGAGTTCCTTCGTGCGGCCCGCGCCATCCATGAGGACAAGCGTGTCGCGGCTGGCGGCGAGGAAACAATCTTCACTGAACGCCCACGGGTCACGGAAATTCGCGCCCTTGCTGATGCTCCGGGCAAACTCCTTCGCATCCGGACCACCCTTGGGGTCCACCACCGTGATGATGCCGTCGTGTTCGCGCTGGCCGTGGCCGGGACTGAAGCTGGCAACGATCTTGTCCGTGCCCGGAATGGGTTTGGCATCAATCATCGTGATGCCGGGATGCAGATTTCCAAACCAGGTCATTTGCGCGGTGCCGTCGGGATTCGCGGCCCACAGGTGATGGAAGTGAACCTGGCTGCGATCCACATATTCCCAGCGGGTATAGAGGATGCGGCCGTCGGCCAGGGGCCAGGGCGTGTTGTCCTGCTCGTTGTTGCTGGAAAGCGCGCGGAGGTTCGCGCCGTCGGCATCACAACGATGCAGCACGGCGACCTGCGTGAGCCAGCAGTTGACCCAACGCTTACAGCGGCTGCTTACGAAAACGAGGCCGCCATCGGGCAGGTAGGCCGGCTCGAAATCGTCGTACGGACCGGAGGTGATCTGCTTGAGCGCGGCGCCGTCGGCATTGATTTCGTAAAGGTGATATTGCTCCGCGCCCCCGGGGCGATAGCTGAACAGAATCTTTTTCCCGTCGTAGCTGACTTGCGGGTCGCGGACCCCGCCCTGCGGATCGGCGAGCAACGTGGTTAATTCACGCGTCTGGAGATCGAGGCGATAAAGCTTCGCGCCCTCGGCGTACCCTTTGCGGTCGGGGTCGTGGGCATAATAGCCAAAATTCGCGTACCAGTGTCCATCGGTGGGATTTACCCCGCGCGCGGCAAAGACAATGGCCTCGACGCCGTGCATCGGGCCGTTGCGAAATTCGGTGAACAGGTCGCTCCCCGCCGCGCCGGACGCGATGGTTACCGCGAACGGGGTGAGCGCGAATATCGCCGCGAGTCGGGATCGGCAAATCTTGGTCATGGCAACCAATAAATCATTTTGCGGGCACGGCTAGCCAGACGGATGCGGTGAGTTCGTCGCGCAAAGCCACCAACCGCTGTTCTTGATCTTCGCTGAAGGATCCCTGGCGCTGACCGTAGGTGTCAATCCACGTCACGAAGCGGTCGAGACTGTCGCGATCGAGTTTCACCCCCGCGTGGCCGTCCGGCGCGCACAACAGGGCGAGCACCGCGCTGTTTTGAGCGGGGTTCCTGCCTTCCGTGGAAACGCCCTCGCGGTAGGCCAGGAGCACCTGGTCGAGCAAGCTCGGTTTCCCGTATTGAGT
>JADLHS010000140.1 GCA_020848635.1 Limisphaerales bacterium | reverse complement strand
TAGTCACTGCGACTTCGCGTTGGAACACATCGGTGGGCGTATTGACCTGAATATCCCCCGTCGTCCAGACGCCATTGGCTGAACGCACGCGGGCATATATGTGCTGAAAGCTTTGCTGGCCGCCCTGCCAGACAAAAACCGCTCCGCCGTCATTGAGCATGGATACGACCGCCCGTTCCTGATCGTTTGTACCACTCTCATTCACGCGGAACGTGCTCAAGCTGCCGCTGAGGCTGCTGTCGAGTTTGCGTGCGCTGATACCGAGCCCGCTGCCGTCCGTAAAGTTGTCCTGCCAGACCACATAACCGCCCGTGGTCTTGACGCTGGCTTGCGGATAAACCTGATCGCCAACCAGGGCCCCGGTGATATTATATTCGCCGCCTTGCGGGGCAAAATGGCCCTGCCCGTTGACCAGGCCAGGTGCCACCAGGGCCAGCAGGCAGCCCGCAAAAGTCTTCCGGACGCACGAGAACGATGCCATAAAATTTTCGCAATGATGTAACCAGCCGGCCAAGCGTTGTCCACGCTTTCCACCGGGCGACCCGGATGGGCCAACCGTCGCCACCGCTGCTGTTATTTGATTCTTCACCTGTCGCACTAAAACTAAAATAAATCCGCCTGCTGCGTCGATTCCGCCACCCCAACCCCGCCCCCCACGGCGAGTTTTGTACCCGCCTTACCCAGGCTCGCAATCAGCTCCGCCCGCAGCGAACGAAATCCCCACTCGTCATACAATTCCGCCAGCCGCTGCGGATCGCCCGGCTGTTCCACCAGCTCCGCCGGCGCAAACGGACATTCCAAATCATCCTGCAACCGCACCAACTGCTGGTTGCGGCGGACCTCGGCGACCGCCGACTGAAGGGCCGCGCGGATCCGCGCCGACTTCACTTCAGCCAACCGCCGATACATTTCCGCCACCGACCCAAACTGCTGCAACAATTCCGTCGCCGTCTTCGGCCCCACACCCGGCACGCCCGGGATGTTGTCCACGCTGTCACCGACCAAACTCAACCAGTCCACAATCTGCTCCGGTTCGACGCCGGTCTTGGCGCGCACCTGCGCCGCCGTCCAAACCGACTCCGACTTGTCGTTTGGATTCAACAACCCGACGCCGGGCGCGACCAGTTGCATAAAATCTTTGTCCGCGCTGGCGATCACCACTTCCCAACCCGTCAGCCCAGCGACACTCCACGCTTGCCGCGCGGCGCGGGTCAGGCAAGCGATATAATCATCCGCTTCGATCCCAGCCCCGCAAAACGAGGCCACTTTCGCGGCGGCGAGATACCGTCCAATCGCATCCAACTGCAACCCCAGATCTGCCGGCATTTCCGGTCGTTGCGCCTTGTATTCCGGCAGCGCCGCCTGCCGAACCGCACTCAATCCCCCATCCCAGACTACGATCGTGTGCGTTGGCTGCACCCGCACCCGCATCTTGGCCAGCATTTTGATGAACCCGTAGATGGCATTCGTGGGCTGTCCCGCCGGCGAACGCAAATTCCGAATCGCATAAAACGCCCGATACGCATAGGCGTGACCATCAACGATCAGCAGACGGGAACTAGACAAAATTTGTATTTAAAAGAACAGGTCGCGCGCGGGCCGATCCCCTCCGGCTTTCGCAACTCAGTGACCGCTGCTGGAAGCATCCGGAATCGGCGCCCGCCCGGCTTGCTGCGCAAATGGTTGTTCGTCTTCCGAATGGGCCCGGTTGCCCGCCGGATCAATAATCGTCGGCGTGACAAAAATCACCAGGTTCTTCCGGTTGTTCACGGAAGATTCGCTCCGGAACAGTTTCCCCACCAACGGCAGGTCACCCAGAATCGGCACTTTGTCCTTGTTCTTGGTGATCTCGGAAATGATCAAACCACCCAGGACAACGGTCTGCCCGTCCCAGACAATGCAACTCGTGGTGACTTGACGCAGCCGGAATTTCGGCAGCGGCAGCACTGAAGTGATGGGAATCCCGCCGCCAGTCACCGCCACCGGCACGAACGGACCGGGATCATCATAGCCGGCAAATTCGCTCACCGTCGGAATGATCGTCATCTGGATCGTATGCCCGTCCGACGAGACATACGGCACCACGTCAATCGTCGGGCCAAACGGGAGCAACTGGGTGATCGGTGTGGTAAAGACCGCCTGGTTGGGATTCACCGTCGTGCCACTGCCGGCGCTGGCCGTCGAGCCGGATTGGCTGCTGTTCTGCGAGGTGCCAGTTACAATCGTCTTCATCTCGATGGTCAGAATCTGGCATTGCCGACCGCTGAGCGTGGTGACATCGCCTTCGCTCAACAGGTCAACCCCGCTGCGTTGGTCAATTGCCTTGATGACCACGCGGAATTGGGGATCGGTGAGAATACCGGTAAACGTCGCCAAAGCCGGCGCGTTCGCCGAGTTGCGCAAGCCCGCCGTCAACAACTGGTCGGAGGCCGATGAGGGAACGGTATTGGCGAGCGAAGTGCCGGGGAAAAACCCTTGCGGGTTGGCCGTGGAGGGTGTCCCCTGGAAACTCGGCGCCGAGCCAGCGGAAGCCACCGCGCCGCCGTTGTTGCCCATCAACATATTACCCAAGAACCAGTCGAACCCGAGGGCGCGCGTGTCGCTCTGCGT
>JADLHS010000139.1 GCA_020848635.1 Limisphaerales bacterium | reverse complement strand
CCACCGGAAAACTGGGCGGATTCATGGAAACGCCACTTCCCGCCACTGGAGATCGGCGACGCACTATTGGTGAAGCCGAGTTGGAGCCGGCGCAAACCGCGCAAAGACCAGGCGCTGGTCGTCCTTGATCCCGGCCTCAGCTTCGGCACCGGCCAACACCCGACCACGGAGTTTTGTTTGCGGGAACTGGTGCGGGCGGAGCGTGGGCGGTCCCCGTCCGCAGCGCACGGAAGCAGGAAACGCCTCCAAGAGTTCCAACCTGTAGACTCTATTGGACGTGCTGCGCCCGGGGACCGGTCGCGCTCCTTTCTTGACATGGGCACGGGCTCGGGAATTCTCGCGATATCTGCGGTGAAGCTTGGTTACGCGCCGGTCCATGCGTTTGATTTCGATCCGCAATGCGTCCGGGTAGCGAAAGCCAACGCCGCCACAAATCGCGTCGGGAAGAAAATCCGCATTACCCGCGCCGACCTCACGAAGCTCCCGCACCGCAGCCGGAAGTCCTATGACGTCGTCTGCGCCAATCTGCTGGCAAATCTGCTGATAGCCGAACGCGACCGGATTCTTGCCCGCGTCAAACCGGACGGTATGCTGGTCGTGGCGGGGATTCTCAAACGCGAGTTCCAGGAAGTGCAGGCCGCGTATGAGGCCGCCGGCTGGCGGCTGGTTGCCAGCAAAGCGCAAAAGGAATGGCGGTCGGGAACATTCGCAAAATGAAAAATTTAGCATGCGAATAGTCCTGGTGCGTCGGAGGCGGGACTTCAATTCTTCACCAGACCGCTCCCTCACGGCTGCCGCAGATGAAACTCCAACCCCTCGGCCACGCCCGCACCCTGCGAGAATTGGCTGACAAATCCCTGCTGCTGTCGAACCACCGCCTTCACCGACTCAATCGCATTGGCCGGCGTGGCAAGGTAGCGGGCAAACTCCCGCTTCAGCATCGGCAGATCGTTCAAATGATCGCCGGCCGCAAACACTTGAGCTGAGGTAATCCGTAGCCGTCGGGTTAACTCCGCCAGGGCCGTCCCCTTGTTGTAGGCGACATGACTGAACCGCGCATAGACATCATTCCGCACGACGGTCAGTTCGGGAAAGCGAAGGCAGAACTCGTCCAGCCGCGCGTGAATCAAATCCGCATCACCGTTGTTCCCCGCGATCAGGCAAAACGGTGAGTACGGATCGGCATAAACCGTCGCGCGGAAACGGGCATTCACCCAGTCAATCAACCCGCCCACCTCCGTTTGCACCCGCTTGAACAGTTCGGCATGGTCACGATTACATGCGGCATTCCACTCGGCCAGCGGGGCATAACGCACGCCGTCGTGCTGGTAAATCTCCCGTTCCACCAGCACGAGGTAGTCCGGCTGAATTGAGATTTTCGAGCGCGCCAACGCCTCCATCAAGCTCGACATGTCGCGCCCCGTGTTGATTACCCACTTGGCGCCGCGCGTTTGCAGATCGCCAATCAACGACACGAAGCGCTGTGGAATCGGCGGGTTCTCGAATTCAGCGAAGATGGTTCCGTCGAAATCCGTCGAGATCAGTTGAATGGGCGAGGTCATGTTTGGGTTCCAGTGCGCGTGGGAGGCATTCCGCAACCCATGCAAGTCAGAGCATACCCAACACAGGAGACCCCGCGCAATCTGCATGACAGATGGACCGCCCCACCACCGGAAGGTTCGCGCAGGTGGATCAGTATTTGTCGGATTGTTGCGACTTGCCACCGCCCCAGTCGTTCAGGCCGCGCTCGCTCGGGTCGCCCGCCGGCCCCAACCCTAGGAGTTCCAGCGCCTCCCCGACGAGATAAAGCGAACCGGTGATTACAATGAATGGATCATTCGCGGTTCGCTGCGCCGCTTCCGCCAGCGAGGAACATTCCAACGTCGCCATTGGCAGCGTCGCCCGACAAACCGCTGCCAACTCCTCCGCCTTCGCGGTTCGTTCGCTCCCCACGGGCACGGTCAAAATGCGCGTTGCGAGGCCGGCAAGCCGCGCACACATCGGCCGCCAATCCTTGTCCGCCAACATCCCCAGGATCAGCGTGGGCCTGGCTTGGGGGAAATGTTGCCGCAGCCCCACGGCCAACGCCTCAACTCCCGCGAGATTATGCGCGCCATCCAGCAGGATTTGCTGTCCGCCCGGGCGCGTAACGAGCTGCAAGCGCCCTGGCCAGTTCACCTGGGCAAGGCCCGTGCGAAGCTGGCCGGCGCTCACCGGCATTTGCGGCTGCAAAACATCCACCGTGGCGAGGGCGAGCGCGGCGTTGAGTTGCTGGTGGTCGCCGAGCAGCGGCAGCGAGGTGGGATCCGGAATCCGGAATCTGGAAACCGCCGCCACGCAAGTGAGCGGAGCGCGCAACGCCTGCGCCATCTGTTGGATCACGGCCAAGGCTTCCGGCTCACTGGTAGCCGTCAGCACCGGCACGCCGGCCTTGATGATGCCCGCCTTCTCCGCGGCAATTTCCGCCAGCGTGTTGCCCAGCCATTGTTGATGATCCAACTGGATGTTCGTGATAACGCTCGCCAGCGGCGTAACAATGTTCGTTGCATCCAACCGCCCTCCGAGGCCGGTTTCCCAGATCACCAGATCACACTCCTGTTCGGCGAAATAACGCAACGCCATGACGGTGACGAACTCGAAGAGGGTTGGGTGAGCGTCCTCGTTTGGAGTTCCGGTTTTAGCCGGTTCGGGGACTGCCTGGAGTCGGGACTCCGAACTGGTCTTGCGCACCGCACTCACCAACCGCACCACGTCCGCCTCGCTGATCAGCTTGCGATTAACCTGGATCCGCTCGCGAAAAGAAACCAGATGTGGGGAGGTGAACAAGCCCACGCGCAAACCCGTCGCGCGATAAATGCTTTCCAGGATCGCGCAGGTCGAGCCCTTGCCGTTTGTGCCCGCGACGTGAATAAAGCGGAGTCGGTCCTGCGGATTGCCAGCGCGTTCGGCGAGTGTGCGCGTGGTTTCCAACCCAAACCGCGCACCAAAAAGGCCGAGGCCGTATAGAAACTGGATGGCTTCGGTGTAGGTCATCGTTCAACGGTGAAAGTAAGATCGTAGTTGGTCGGGTCGCTGAACTTCGCGTTCAACGGCTTTTCAAGCCCGCCATTGTCGTGCCCATCGCGGTCAACGCTGTAAATGACGAAGCCTTCGTCGGTCCGGCGATACCGCAACGGCGTGCCTGTGAACGGATCGGCGGGAACGACCACCAGAAATGCTGGCATGAGGTCAGCGAGGGTTTCAGGCAACTGACTGTACCGTGCTCGATAGCATTCAATGGCCAGCGCCGTTTGCACCAGACGGATTTGTGCAAGCGTCGTGGCATCCCGGACGGTCGCACGTGCAATCGCGGGTAACATCAGCCCCGAGTAGAAATAACCTCTTCGTGAGGCAGTTCCGCTGAGTTGCTCAGTTGTGTTCGTGGCGGCCAGATTTGCGGGCGGCGAGATTGCTGCGAGCGCGATGTTGGTTTCCATCACGTTCAGGTAGAAACTCAAGTCGCGTTCAAAGAAACCCAAGACCCAGAACAAAGGGTTGGCACGTCCGGCAGGCGGTGGCAGCTTGGTCTTCGACGATTCGTCTTCCGCTCGCTTGTCACCCCGATCCATCTCGGCCCAACTCATTCGGAACACAGGCGTCGCGCAAGCGCGTTCCCCGATCAGGCCAAGCCGAATGCCATTGGTGCTGACCACTGCTGCAAACGCCTCAATCAAACCATAAGCCGGGTCGCTGTTAGTGGTTGAATTGAGGATTCGCTCGGTTGTTCTTACTGCTGTTGTGATAAGGGATAAACGAACAAGCTGGGATAGCAGCGTCGGCTCGTGGTCTAGGGTGGTGGCAAGCTGAAGTATGAATCGAACATCCGACGACCAATCCGCCTGACTCCCTTTGCCGTCAGCCGAGACTGCTCGCAACCCGGCGGCCCGCGCCAGATCTT
>JADLHS010000138.1 GCA_020848635.1 Limisphaerales bacterium | reverse complement strand
TAACGCAGCAAGGCGATGGCTTGATCCTCCGGCAAAGTCCGATCGGGTTCTGCGCCAATTTCCCAAAGGGGGGCGATGGCATTGAGCAATCCCGCACCAGTAAGAGCTGCCACCTTGGCGTCGAGTTGCTTGAAGAAAGCGAGGTTGAGTGTGATGCATTCCCGCCCTGTGAACGCGACCGGGGTCTGCCCTGCCTCGGCGGAGGCCAGCCGCCATTGCACGACGTTGAATTTTTGGGTCGCGCGCGTCTTCGCGTAATGTTCCCAATCCGAAATCGATGACCGGGCCGCCGCGTCCCACGCCGCGTCCCCAAGCCAGAGAAACGGCGTTCGGTCGGCATGTTCAAAATGTTCCTGATCCCGCGCCACCTGGATCGGGCCATGTTCACCAAAACGGTAACTGCCAGCCGCCGCACTGCACAAAAACTCACCCGCCTGCTCGTGCAAACCGGCATTCGCCGTATCCGAACACATGGTGTAAAACTTCCAGCGGCCGGGGAAATTCGGGGCAAAACGCACGCGCCACGTCTTGCCGCCATCCCAAAAGCCATAGGCACGATTTGTTTCTCCCAGCGGCGAAACAAACAGCACGCGTAGTTCGGCCTGCTGCAAAGCGTTCGTGTAGCCATGATGACTCTTGAGCGTGAGTTCGAAACGTTCCCACTTGGGGACGACCATCACTTTCGCTGCGCGGACTTCCGAACCAGAAACAACCAGAGCGAAGCCAATCGAACCCAGGATCCGCCAGAACCGTTTACGTTTTGCCATGCGGGGTTCATCTGAACGAAATCACGATGACGTGTCAATCTTAGGGGATGGAAAATTGCCTGCGCCACCGCCAATTAGAACGCATGTGCGTCGGGCCGGTCGCCGGGAGGCGCAATCAAAACGCAGCAGCGTTGAACAAATTCCGGTCATCCGATGTCAATGCTCGTGAACGGTTCGCAACCAGCTTAGAAGGCTGGTGTCATTATGAATCCCGAGCCGGGTAGAAAGTTGTTGCTATGAAAAATGTACTTCTCTCAATCGCACAGCGGGCCATGTTGTTCGCGGCCGTGGGAATCAGTTGTGTGAGTAGTCTAACGCTGGTGGCGCGAGAACCGCTAAATACGACCGTCTCAGATCGCACTGTGGACCGCACCGCCCGCGGCGCGAGTTACGCGCCAGTCATCAAACGCGTCACCCCCAGTGTCGTCACGATCTATTCCGCCCGCACGCGCCAATCGCGGAATGCGTTCATGGAGGATCCGGCTTTTCGCCGGTTCTTCGGAGAAGACTCCGAAGGCAATCCCCACCGGTCGCGGGGCCGGCGCGAAGAGAGCCAAGGCTCGGGCGTGATCGTGTCGGAGGACGGCTACATCCTCACGAATAATCACGTCATCGAGGGTGCGGACGCCGACAGCCTGAAGATCGCGCTGGCCGATGGCAAAACGAAATACGACGCGAAGATCGTCGGCACCGACCCGCGCACGGATCTGGCGGTGTTGAAAATTGAAGCCAAAAAACTCCCCGCCGTCACCTTGGCCGACAGTGACAAGCTCGAAGTGGGCGACGTGGTTCTGGCCATTGGCAATCCGTTTGGCATCGGCCAGAGTGTCTCCATGGGCATCATCAGCGCGGTGGGGCGGGCCGATTTGCCCTTCGGCAACATGGCCGAGTATGAGGATTTCATCCAGACCGACGCGGCGATCAACCCCGGAAACTCGGGCGGCGCGCTGGTGGATGCGGAAGGTCGTTTGATTGGCATCAATCAATCCATCGCCAGCCCCAGCGGCGGCAATGCAGGCGTGGGGTTTGCCGTGCCGGTTAACCTCGCGCGTTCAGTGCTGGAACGCATCGTCGCGGATGGCAAAGTCACCCGGGGCTATCTCGGGGTCGCGATGCAACCCGAAATCACCCCGGAGATCGCCCGGGAATTCAAACTGCCGGATACGAGCGGCGTCCTCGTAACCGACGTGCTCCCCAATAGTCCGGCGGAACGCGCCGGCATCCAGCGGGACGACGTCATCACCGAATTCAACGGCAAGAAAGTCTCCGACCGACCGCACCTCCGGCTGATGGTTTCACAGGTTTCGCCCAACGCAAAAGCCACGGTCAAAATCCTCCGGGAAGGCAAGGAGCAGAGTCTGAATGTGAGCCTGGCAGCCCAGCCGGAAAACTTCGGGCGCGGAGGGGGTCAGGAAGCCAATCCGGACAAGGAAACCCCAGAAGCAGACGCGCTGGAAGGCGTGGAAGTTGCGGACCTTGACGACCGCGCCCGTCAGCAATTCGAAATCCCCCAACGCATTCGCGGCGCCCTGGTCACCAAAGTGGAAGCTGATTCGAATGCCGCCGAGGCCCGGCTGCGGGCGGGTGATGTGATCGTGGAGATCAATCGCCGCCCGGTGCGCAGCGCCGACGACGCCGTGGAGTTGACCCGCAATGTGAAGGGCGACCGCATTTGGCTTCGCGTTTACAGTCCGGCTGGCGGCGGCTCGCGCTATCTTCCCGTGGAGACGAACAAGAAAAAGAAATAACCTGCAATCCTTCCGTTAGCATCCGGTCGAGAAAGCCACAGCTCGACCGGATTTTCTTGTACGTTCGATGGCAAAGTCGCAACCTTCTGCCCGGGTGATCGGCCCGCGACCCGGAGCCTCGCACAGCGCGCGATCGGTCAGGACAAAACAAAGGCGATTCGACGGGTTGCCCTCGGGATCGGAAGTTTAAGGTTGCCGGTGGCCAGGCCGGACTGATGCAACTTCCAACCCTGCCGAAGAACCCAGCTTTGACAATCGGCTCGCACCGGGCATGATTTTCCCGTCCGCCGCCCAATGCGCGGCCACAAGCCCGAAAAATGTCCCTCCAATACAAAGACTATTACGCGATGCTCGGCGTGCCGCGGACCGCGAGCGATGCCGACATCAAGAAGGCGTTTCGCAAACTCGCGCGCGAATTTCATCCTGACGTCGCAAAGGACAAGAAGCGAGCCGAGGAGAAGTTCAAGGAAATCAACGAGGCCTACGAAGTCCTGGGCGACGCCGCAAAACGTAAACGTTACGACGAACTGGGGGCGAATTGGAAATCCGGCTCGGACTTTAATCCGCCGCCCGGCTGGGATGGCTTCAACGGCGGTCGGTCCCGCACCCAAGGCGGCCCCGGCCAGGCGGATCATGAATTTCAATTCGGCGGAACTGGCTTCAGCGATTTCTTCGAGCAGCTGTTCGGTGCGCGCCAGGCGGGCCGAACCGGTCGGCCCGGCCGGATGACGGAGGATGATTTCAGTGAGCGGGGCCGTGATGTTGAGGGCGACCTTATGGTTACGCTTGAAGAAGCGATGCGGGGTTCACAGCGTGCGGTAAACGTCCGGCATGCCATCGCCTGCGATGGCTGTGCCGGCACGGGCCGACGCGGTCAACGAGTTTGCCCGACCTGTGCGGGCGAAGGCCGCATGGCCAAGTCCGAAACGTATCAGGTGAAAATCCCGCCGGGCGTAGCAGAGGGTCAGCGCCTCCGGGTCGCCGGGCGCGGCGAAGCGGGCACGCGCGGCGGATCGGCCGGAGATTTGATCTTGCGCGTGCGGCTGGCCCGTCACCCTGACTTCGAGGTTGAGGAGCAGAATTTGGTTTATGAAGCCGCGCTCGCACCGTGGGAAGCGGTGTTGGGCGCGAACATCTCCGTGCCGACGCTCGACGGGCGGGTCAACATCAAGATTCCGCCGGGCACGCAAAACGGCCAAAAGTTGCGTCTGCGCGGTCGCGGACTACCCCAACGGGCCGCGAGCAACGGGGATCTGATCGTTGTGGCCCGCGTGGAGGTGCCGAGCCAGATCCCCGATGGCGAACGGACACTCTGGGAGAAACTGGCGCAGGAATCGAAGTTCAAGCCCCGCGAGTAACCGCGTGGAAAAATTCCTTTGAATCACCGGGCGGGTGCAACACAATCCAAGCGTGCCCAGCGGAGAACTCATTTTGATCACCGGTGTGACGCGCGGCTTGGGCCGCGCCATGGTGGACGAATTCGCCCGCCGCGATCATAAGATCGCGGGATGCGGTCGCTCGGTGCGGGAGATTGAACAACTCCGCGCGGCCATCGGCTCGCCGCACGAATTTTATGCCGTGGACGTCGCGGACGACGACGCGGTCAAAACCTGGGCCAGCGTGGTCTTGAACTCGCAAGGCGTACCGGATCTGGTGTTGAACAACGCTGGCGTCATCAATGCCAATGCGCGGCTCTGGGAAGTCAGCGCGCGCGAATTTTCCGAAGTGGTGGATGTCAACCTCAAAGGCGTGGCCAATGTGATCCGGCATTTCGCCCCGGAAATGGTCAAGCGCAAGCGGGGTGTGATCGTGAATTTCAGTTCCGGCTGGGGCCGGGCCACGGATGCGGAAGTCGCGCCGTACTGTGCGACAAAATGGGCGGTGGAAGGATTGACACAGGCCCTCGCGCAGGAACTGCCGTCCAGCATGGCGGCGCTGGCCTTGAATCCGGGGATCATCAACACCGACATGCTGCGCAGTTGTTTTGGCGACGCGGCAACGAATTATCCCTCTGCCCAGGAATGGGCAAGCGTCGCGGTGCCGTTTCTCCTGCAACTCGGCCCCGGCGACAACGGCAAACAGCGAACCGTGCCGTTCGCGAAGGCGGCGACTGAAATCCTTTGACCGTTTCCCACCCGCGTTCTAGCCTGACCGTATGGCGAATACGGGCCAGAAAAAGAAACGCAGCGGATTGTTGCTGGGCGTCGGTCTCGACACCGACGGGCACAAACGGGTGACCACCGGCCCCAACTTCGCGCTCGTCGGCGGCACGAAGGACACGCACGCGCACATGACCGAGCAGGCCATCAAGATCAATGAGAAGCTCAAAGCCCGGGGCAAACAACTCCCTGAAATCAGCCATCAGGAGTTTGACGACATTGCCCACGAGGTGGGCTTGAAACGCGCCGATGCGAAGCAGAATTGACCTATGCCTGGCGAATATAACCCTTATCTTTTCATTGTCGTCATGGTGGTTGCCGCCATTGCGTTTGCCTTCGCCCCATTACTGCTCGCGTGGCTGTGGGCCCGCAAGTTTTCCCCGCAGAAACCCGGACCGGACAAAAATGCCACCTATGAATGCGGGCTGGAATCGAAGGGCGACGCATGGATTCACTTCAAATCGGAATACTATCTCTACGGCATCATCTTCCTTATCTTTGACGTCGAAACAATTTTCCTGCTCCCATTCGCCGTCGCGTTCACCGGCTTGGGCGCAGGTGCGTTTATCGCGCTGGTGGTCTTCCTCCTCCTTTTGGTGTGGGGTCTGGCCTGGGCGTGGATGAAGGGGGTTCTGACGTGGCGGTGAATTGTCTCCCTTAATTCTGCGCTACCACATAAGCTTGATTGGAATTCGAGCAACGGGAGATCAAGCGCCCGATGACAATTGAGAAACCAAAGATGGACGAAGGACTAAGAAACGAATTGCAAAAGCAGGGCGTCTTTACGACGACCTTGGAGGGAATTTACAACTGGGGGCGCCAAAACTCCGTGTGGCCGCTGCAATTCGGTCTCGCCTGTTGCGCCATCGAAATGATTGCCGCGAGCATGGCGCGCTATGACCTCGCGCGGTTCGGGGCCGAGGTCTTTCGCCCCTCCCCCCGCCAGGCGGACCTGATGATCGTGGCTGGCACCGTCACCAAGAAGATGGCCCCGCAAGTCGTGCGGCTTTACAACCAGATGCCGGAACCCAAATACGTCATTGCCATGGGCGCTTGCGCCATTTCCGGCGGCCCGTTCAAGCAAGGGTACAACGTGCTCAAGGGCATTGATCGTTATATCCCGGTGGACGTCCACATACCCGGTTGCCCCCCGCGCCCCGAGGCGTTGCTGCACGCGTTCATGACACTGCAGAAGAAGATTGAGAACCAACCCCTCACCGGCGCAAATCGTCCGCGGCACTTGCAAGCCGACGCCCCGAGCGAGTTTCCGGTGCCGAAGTTTGGCGTGCACGATCTTGAACCGCCAAGCAATCCAACCGTCTGGCAGTCGCCCAAAATGGTTCGCGCATAGAAATGGAAACGCTCGAACAAATCAAATCCCGTATCACCCACGCGTTGCCTGGCGCGCGGATTGAAATCATCCCGAACGACAGTCCGGCGGGTCAGCGTTCCCTGCTTGTAGATGCCGACCACGGGGCCGCGATCGCGCAGTTCCTTCGCGACGATCCGGAATTGCGATTGGATTATTGCTCAAACGCGACGGGCGTGGACTGGCCGGAAGCAGTCGTCAAGACCAAGATCAAGAAGCAGGTAATCGTGGAGGGGGTGGAAAAGGAGATTGAAGAAACCCTCGAAACCCTGCGGTCAGGTTGCCTGGAAACCGTTTATCACCTGTACTCCATGGCCAAGAAACACGGCCCGGTCATTCTCAGGCTGCGAACCGAGAATCGGTCGGACAAGAATCATCTGCCATCCCTCACCCCGGTATGGCGCAGTTGTGAATTTCAGGAGCGCGAAATTTTTGATCTCTACGGCATCGTCTTCGACGGACATCCCGACCTACGTCGCATCCTGATGTGGGAAGGTTTCGTAGACCATCCGATGCGCAAGGATTACGTCGGGCCGGATGACTACGATTATGAACCCACGCCCCACGACGACGTGCTGGAAAAGACCAAACAGCACCAAGCTGCGGAGGTCAAAGCGTGAGCGCGATCCTCGAAATCCCTCCCCGAAATTACGAAATGTTGCCCAAGGATGCCGGGGACGGCGAATCGTTGGAAGTGGCCATGGGGCCCCATCATCCATCCACGCACGGCGTATTTCGCATGGATGTGGTGCTGGATGGTGAACGGGTGGTAAAACTCAAGCCCGTGTTTGGCTATCTCCATCGCAATCACGAGAAGATCGCCGAAGGCACAACGTATCTCGCCGCGATGCCCTACACCGACCGGCTTGATTATTTCTGTTCGCTCACGAACAACTGGGCGTATGCCCTGGCCGTCGAGAAACTCGCTGGCTTACAGGTGCCGGAGCGCGCGGAATACATTCGCGTCATCACCGCCGAACTGACGCGCCTGCAAAATCACGCCTGCCTTATTGGCTTTCTCGCACAGGACATGGGCGCAAGCGGCACGCCCCTCATGTATGCCTTTCGCGAACGGGAAAAGATCCTCGACCTGTTCGAGGCGCTCAGCGGGGCGCGCATGATGTGCAACTACATGCGTTTTGGCGGTTGCCGTTGCGATTTACCGGACGGCTGGCTCACCCAAGCGCAAACGGTCGTGGCCGAGTTCCCGCGGTTCATTGACGAATTCGAGAACTTTCTGACTGGCAATGAAATCCTGATGTCGCGCACGCAGGGCATCGGCCGGATGTCACGCGAACTCGCCATCAATGCCGGCATTACCGGCCCCCTCTTGCGCGCCGCCGGGGTGGATTACGATCTCCGCAAGGTGGATAAATACGGCATCTACGACCGGTTCCAATTTCGGGTGCCCCTCGGCGACCACGGCGACACTTTCGATCGTTACATGATTCGCATCCTGGAAATGCGGGAATCGGTGAAGATTCTGGAGCAGGCGCTTCCGAAAATTCCAGCGGGGCCGATTGTTGACCCGAAGACCAAACTGCGTGGATTCCGCCCCAAGGCCGGCGAGGCTTACGGTCGCATCGAAGCCCCGAAAGGCGAACTGGGCTTCTACCTGATCAGCGACGGTGGACCGAATCCGTACCGGTATCGTGTGCGGCCTCCGAGCCTGATTAACCTGACCGTGCTTGAAGACATTTGCCTTGGCCAGATGATCGCCGACGTGGTGGTCATCCTCGGCAGCGTGGACATTGTCCTGGGTGAAGTGGATCGCTAGCTGGACCGGAAGCGCGGAGAAAACCGGATTTTTGCGATGTGAGCAAGTCACTCACGTACCCGACCGTAATCCGTCACCCCCGCCCTGCCCTTTGTTTGCCATCGGCACTGGGCGACTCGCCGGTTCAGATGTTCAGCCCAGATTGATGGCCGCATCCACTGCCAGGACGTACGACATCGCACCGAACCCGGCGATTTGGCCGCGACAAACCGGAGCGATGAGGGACTTGTGCCGGAATTCTTCCCGCGCATGCGTATTCGAGAGGTGAATCTCGATCGTCGGCACCCCGACCGCGGCGACGGCATCGCGCAAGGCCACACTCGTGTGCGTGTACGCCGCAGCGTTCAGCACGATGACATCAAACGCGCCTTTCGCACCCTGAATCCAGTTGATGAGTTCGCCCTCGAGGTTCGTCTGGCGGAACTCAATTGCTGCGGTCACTTCGGCCGCCCGTTTCCGCACCCGGGCTTCGATTTCAGCCAGCGTCGTCCGGCCATAAACGGCGGGTTCGCGTTGACCGAGCAGATTCAAGTTCGGACCGTTAAGGAAAAGAATCTTCATGGCGGGCCAGCCTAGTCCGCCGTGATTGGCTTGTCGAATCGTTTCCCGGTCGTGCCCAGCAGCCAGCCCGCCAGCGCAAAGGCGGGCCAGGCCACAGACGGAACGTAGAGCGTGAATTCAACCAAGGCCTGAAGCGCCCAGGCGAAAAGTCCCAGCCACACCCCGAAGCGCAAGCGGGATGGCCCGTTGCCCAATGCCGAATACCCCACCCGCAACACGCCGATGATAAACGCCGTATAAAATATGAAACCCGGAAAGCCGGAATCCGATGCCTGCTGCAAATAATCATTGTGCGTCAATCGGGCCATTTCTGACTCCGGGCGTTTGACCTTCGCGTAAGCGACGCTAAAGGTTCCTGGGCCCGTGCCGAAAACAGGATTGGCCACCGCTGAATCCCAAGCCACCCGCCAATAATCAAACCGCGCCACCACACTCGTGGCACCCCGTTGGAAAAACCCGGCATATTTCCAGGCAAAGCCCGCGAGCCCGAGCGCGAGAACGACCCCGATGAGAATCACCTTTATCCGTTTGGAGAATTTGAATTGCATCAGGGCGACCAAGCTGGCCAGCAACGCCAGCAACCAGCCGCCCTTGGAGCCCGACCAATAGAGACAACCTAGGGCCCCGGTGGCCAGCAGTCCACCCAACAGCCACCGCGCCCCGATCGTAAATTGCTCCCGCGCCTGAAAAATCCATGCCAGCATGGGCGGCAGCAATAGCAGAATCGCACCGGCCAAGGAGTTGGGGTAGAATGACGTCGAAGAAATCCGGTCGCTGGCAATCCGCTTAAGCAAATCCGCCGGCACGGTTTTCAACGTCGGATAAATGTAGGTGAAGAAATACTGCCGTGTTTGTTCCAAGCCTCCAAAATGCTGGCTAAACCCAACCACCAGCATCGCCACGAAAGCCAACATGATCGGCCATAGGAACCAGGCCACCGCTTGATTCCGGTTCAAACCAAACAGTCCGAGATAAAAACAGACCACGCTGGCCGCGAAATGCTTGAAGGTCGCCCCCGAGAGTGCCGCATCAACGGACTGCGTGGCGGCGACGCATTGCCACATCAACCATGCGATCGGTAGTACGACCAGCAAGCGCGGCGCATGGGTTTGCCACCGGACGAACGCGAGCCCCAACAAACCCAGTCCGCCCACCAGCCAATAACCGATTACCGGCGGCCATTGCCCCAAAAGCCATTCAATACCACTCGTCGGCGGCGCGACCCATTCCGCAATCATGGAAGACACCGTGAACACGGGCGGGGTGCTGAACTTGAGCAGCGCCAGCCCGATGAAGGCGCCAAACAGGCAGGAAAAAATCCGTGGTCCCCAAGTCTGGAGTTGAGTTTCCGGCGGATTAAGTTGTGACACCATCTTTGTGGTTATTCGGGTGCGGCGAGGAGCGGTTACAGGTTTAATTTCAGCAAGCCCACCTCCAGTGTCAGAGCCTCCTGCACGTTGGTGTAGAGCAGGCGCTGAGTTTGCTCCACTACCTGCAAATTCTCCAGCGCCTTCGGCGACGTAATCCGCCCCGCCACCCGTTCCGCCCCGGCGACATTGGGAAAATTCAAGAACTCCCGCCCACCGGCCAAGGTGTGGAGCCACACATCCCGCAGCCACCATTGCACCAGCAGGAGCAGGTCGGATCGCTGCCGGCGATACTCCGCCTCGATGGCCGCCTTTAATTCATCCTCCCATCGCTCGCGCAATTCCTTCTCCACGTCATCATATTTTTCGAGCGGCGACCGCGCGGTCAGTTCCTCCTCAATGCGCTCCCGCATTTCGGCCAGGCGCCGGGCCATGACATCCATCAGCCGATATCGTCCCAGCAGGCTCTTTTGCTCCGTGCCCGCCAACGCACTGAACTGGGCCAGCCAGTCCAGCAATGCCGCGTCCCACTTCCGGGTGCCCTCGCCCGCGAAATTCAAACGCAGACAGCGTGACATGATGGTTTCCAAAATCCGCGCCGGCTCCGTGCTCAATAAAACCATGACTGATTTCGGCGGCGGCTCCTCCAGCGTCTTCAGAAACGCGTTGGCCGCCTCGGTTTTCAGCCGATCCGCCCCAACAATTACCGCCACCTTGAAACCCGCCTCCGTCGGTTTGAGTTGAATCTCGCGCATCAACTCGCGCATTTGATCCACCAGAATCACCCGCAGCCGGGATTCCGGTCGCACCCAATGCACATCCGCATGCGTCTGCCCGTCAATCTTGATGCACGTAGGACATTTATCGCAGCAATCCACCGCCGCGCCGCCAACCTTCACCGGCCACTGGCAGTTCAAGGTCTTGGCCAGGGTCCGCGCGAGGGCCTCGAGCTCGTCCAATTGCTGACCGAAGAACAAATAGCCATGCCCCAGCCGACCGCGCTGCAACGACCGTTGCAACAATGTCACGCCTTGCGCTTGTTCGGGAAAATCTTTGAACGCCATATCAAATTATCAGTGGCCGCAATCCGCTCGCCCGACCGTTGCCCATCCGCAGACCATGGTTGCTGCACTTCGCGCCCGCTGGCACGCCCACGGTCGGCAAGGGATTGAACTAAACGCCGCGCAAACTGGCCAAGGATGACGCGGCTGCATGCAAGCTGGACTTTGGTGGGTGGTTGGAAATGAGTCAAGATGAAGTGCGACAATACCATGTGGTGTTCATCACGAAATGCCGGAAGAAGACCTTGTATGGGCAAATCCGGCGCGAGTTGGGGCCAGTGTTCCGGGAACAGGCGCGGCAGAAGGAATGCGAGATTATTGAGGGGCATCT
>JADLHS010000137.1 GCA_020848635.1 Limisphaerales bacterium | reverse complement strand
AATCGGCAACTTGAGCTGCTCCATGCGTTTGCGCGCCGGATTGAGCACCTGCGGGGACTTGGCGGACTTCAGCACCTGATTCAGAGCCACGCCGATTTCCTCGGAGAATTTGGGGTCGAGTTTCTCCGCAATCCGGACCGCCACAGCGCCGGCTTCTTCAACCACGGCCGGATCCGCGAGATAAGGGGTCACCAAACGCAGCGAGGCGCCGGAGGGGACGTCCCCCAACCCGGCGAGGACGAGCATCTTCTCGGGGGAACTGTTCGCCAGGCTCGTGGCTTCGGTCAACAGCTTGAGCTTCTCATCGGCGGAAGCGCCGGAATCGCGGACCATCCGCACGTAACCGGCAAAAGCCAGATCGCGCTCCGCCGGGTTGGCCGTCGAACGGACGATTTGCAACACCTCCGGCGCGGCGGCCAGATCGGGCCAGACCGTCAATGCCCGTACGGCGGCGGCATGCACTTCGGGATTCGGATCCGCCAAGGCTGCCCGCACCGCCACGAGCGGCTTCGCGCCGCCGAGCGTCCCCAGGACGCTGAGCAATGCCGCTTTTTGCACGGGTGTCGCCGCCGCCAGGGCGTCAATGATCTGGGTCGTGGCCGAGATGGGCCCGCCCGCGCGCAGACAAATATCCGTCAACGCCGCCGCCAGACTTTCGAGGTCCTGGGGTTCGTTCGTACGTCGCAATATATCAATCAACGCGCTGACTTCGGCGGAGGCCCCCAATTTGCCCACGCGTTGGAGGGCCGCGGCCCGGACTTTGGGGTCCGCGGCGGTGGCCGCCGTGATCAACCCCGACAAGCCGACCACCATCCGGCGCCGGCCCACCAGATCAATGCCGATTAGGCGGCGATCCGATTTGGGACTATTGAGGAAATCAAGCGCGGCCGCGTCGGCTTCCCGGCCAGGTATGCCCGCAATCCCTTCCAGCGCCGCCGCTGCGATTTCGCGATCTGGGCCCGTCCCGGAAGGGTCGAGGGCCATCAAATCGCCGACCACTTCAACGAGAATCTTCACGGAAAGTGGATGACCAATGGCCGCAATGGCGCGAACGGCGGCCAAGCGGTTTGGCTTCGGGCCTTGATTGGCCTGCAAGTACAGTGCTGGCAACGCTTGCATTTCGCCCCGGCTGCCGAGCGCCTGGATCACAACGATCTTGTTGTCCGGCCAAAGCTGCGGTAATTGCTCAGCCAGAATCTCGGTCACTCGCACGCCGGGCATTTCGAGCGCGGCCCGAACGGCGGCATCAAACAGAACTTCGTCACCCGTCGCCAAAGATTCCCTAAGCAGCCAGTCACCACTCTTGCCGCGGACCAAAATGCTGCCGCGTAACGCCCCAGCCCGCACCTGATCGGGCACGTTCTTGAACCCGCGAAGTCGGTCGTAGAGTGCGGTGGCGTCGCGCGTCTTGCCTTTCGCGGCCATGGCCTCGGCACACCGAAACAGCCCGTCACAAAACGCGAGGCGGTTTTCCGGGGCAGTCTTGCGGAGCGCAGTCTCAATTGCCCGGGCGGCCCCCGCCGTGCCGATGTTGCCGAGCGCCCGGGCCGCCGCCTGGGCCACTTGCGGATCGCTATTCTTGAGCAACGCGGACAAGGGCTTTACGGCGTCGGGATCCCGGCGCACGCCGAGACTGCCAATCACGCCGATGAGTTGGCGCCCGTGGAGCTTGGTGAGTTCGGAGCGCAAAGCGGGATTCACCCCGGTACTGGGAATGGTTTCCAGTGCATAACGGGCCATGTCGCTGAGTTCTTCATTCGCCAGCAACCCGACCAACACCGGCACGGCCTTGCTCGTGCCAATTACCGAGAGTTCACGGCAGGCGTCCGCCTTGTCCTTGCGACTGGCATTGGACTGGAGCACCTGGAGGAGCTTGTCGGCGGACTGGGTTAAAAGCGGCGTGGGGCCGGGGGCGGCGTCCGCGGCCCGGGCGCCGACGCTGGCACACAACAACGCAACGATCAGAAGGATATTTTTTGTTTTCATGGGTGCGAAATGGTTTGACCGCGGGTCAGATGATGAACGGGGCGCGCATGGCGCGGGAACGCAGTTTATTGGCTTCCGCGTCGCCGACAAATTCCTCCTTCACCGGGTCATAGGTGAGATCGCGTTTGAGCCACATGCAGATATTGGCCGCGTGAACTGCGCTCATGGAGCGGTGCATCACCTCGGCATTGGCCACCGGCAGCTGACGAGATTTCACGCAGTCGAGGAAATTACGAGTGTGGCTCATGGCCCGCTGGGTGCGGGTCTGGTATTCGTGAACCACCTTGTCGAAATCGGCCAACAGCGCCGGAGCGGAGGCCTCGGTCCTCCGATAGCCGTCGGCGGCTCCGGCCCAGCCTTCCGCGCCCACAAACCGTTCCCCACAAGAGCCGTGCCAGTACTTATCGCCCCGCGCCAGGATCATTTTCGTCCCATTGGCAAAGCGGGTCACCATGCCGTCGCCGCTGATATTGTCCACATATTCATAATGAACGGGCGCGGTGTGCAACATCCCCAATCCCGCCATCGCCTGGGCAAACGTATGCGCCCCCCATTCGCCAATGCAACTCGTATGGAAGTCGTAGAAGCCGCGCCAACCGCCGCGCGTGTAGGTCGAATTGTAGGGCCGCCACGGACAGGGACCGAGCCAAAGGTCCCAACTGGATTCTTCCTTGGGGGGCTCCGGCTCGGCGGGCAACCAGTCGAACCGCATCGCGGCGGCATCCCAGGGCGCAATGTGGGCGTAGGCCGTATGCACCTGGCCGAGCCGGCCGGTGCGCGCCAGTTCGATGGCGTAAACATGATTCGCCTCGCTCAGCCGCTGGGTGCCGGTTTGATAAACCCGTCCGTAGCGCTTCGCCGTATCCAACACGGCCCGGCCCTCGGCGATGGTCATGGATGAAGGTTTCTCGGAATAGATGTCCTTGCCCGCGCGCATCGCCCAAATGGCCGCCAAGGCGTGCCAGCGATCGCCGGTGGCGCTCAATACAGCGTCAATGTCGGTGCGTTCGGCGAGAAACTCCCGAATGTCGCTGTAGAGTTTGCAATCGGTATTCCCATAGTTGTCATCCACCATTTTCTTCACGATCTCGCGCCGGGACTTCTGCGGATCGCAGATGGCGACAAACTGCACGTCCGCCTCGGGGAGCATCGCGCGCAAATCGTCCCGGCCGCGCCCCCCGATGCCGATGCCCCCCAGCACAATGCGTTCGCTCGGCGCCACCGCGCCGCCCAGCCCGAGGGCCGAGGACGGAATGATGGTGGGCGCGACCACGAGCCCGGCGGCCGCTGCGATGGAGTCTTTGAGAAAGGTTCGGCGGTGAATGCGTTTCATGGTAGTCGAATGGTTCTTGATCGGGAGGAATCCCCCGAAATAATTCACGGTGTTACTTGAGCATTTTCAAATCGGCAAACAGACCGCTCACCGCCTCCGGCTTCAATGATTCCATCAATCCATCGGGCATCTTGCCCGTTTTCGTGTCACCGGATCGAAGGATGTTGCGGCGTGGCACGCGCAGATCGTCGCTAATTTGCCGGCGCAGCACAATAACTTTGTTTTCTTCTGAAACCCGAACGCCCTCCAGCCCCTCGCCTGCAAGCGTGCCGATTCTTCGACGGGGAGGTTGCGCTCCTGAACGAGCACCTGACCACCGCCATGGACTTGAATGCCGAATTTACTCCAGTCCAGAGTTTCCGGTGCCGCCTCGAATCTGGCACCCGCTGTGAACAAAACTGGAACCAGGAGTTGATGAACCCGTTGGGGCCGAGAAGCGAAAATGGGGAACCGCACCGCTACGACTACCCAGATTTACCTCCCAAGCTGTCGCAGCAAAGCCTCCGCGCAAGCTTTGGCAAAAATGGCATCGTTGATGACACAATCCACCTCCATCACCGGGAGGTTCGGTCGCAACGCCTTCTTGAGCGCGGCATAGAGGGCCCGGTCGGCATTCGCGTCGTGGAATGGCCCACCGGGAGCGCTGATCACACTGCCGCCGCGCAACGGAAGCAGCACAGTCACGGGGCCGGTGGAGCGGTTGAGTTTCTCCGCCAGGATCCTGCCGAGTTCTGCGCACTCATCCGCTGTCGTCCGCATCAGCGTAACCTGCGGATTGTGCTGATAAAACCGCCGCCCGGCGAACTTCGCGGGCACCGTCTCCGGCGTGCCGAAGTTCACCATATCGAGGCAACCGGTGGAGACTACCGCCGGCACACCCAGACGCGCTGCGGCTTCGAGCCGGGTGGCGCCGGCGCTCAGCACGCCTCCAACCAGCTCGTCTGCCCACTCGGTCGTCGTTACGTCGAGCACGCCCGCAACCAGGCCGGTTTCAATCAGCGACTCCATGGTGCGTCCGCCCGTACCGGTGGCGGCGAAGACGATGACTTCGTAACCGGCGGCCTCAAGGATCTTCCGTGCGTGCTCGATGCAAGCGGTGGTATTGCCGAACTGGCTCGCCACGATGATTGGTTTATCCGTCGCGACCGGGATGGCCATCTCGACCATGCCGCAAACGGCGCCCGCGGCACGGGCCAAAAGCTGACGTGAAATGCGATTCAGGCCCGCGACATCCACAATGCTCGGAAACATCATGATGTCCTTCACGCCGACGTAAGGAGCAACATTTCCACTAGCCAGCGTGGACACCATGAGTTTCGGAAACCCGATTGGCAACGCCCGCATCCCGGCCGTCGCGATCGCCGTGCCGCCACCGCCCCCGAGCGCGATCACTCCATCAATCCGTTTCTCGGCCACCAATTTGGCCAGGATGACCGGGGCGCCCTGCGACATCGCGGTCACCGCTTCGCCCCGATCCTGCTTTGCGATGAGGGTTACCAGGTCCACCCCGGCCGCCGCGGCAACTTCGCTTCGGCTGATGTCGGGTTGGTACCGGGGTTCTCCCAGCGTTCCGACATCAATAACGAGGACGGCGTGGCCGCGTTGGCAGATCAGATCGGCTACGAAGGCGTGCTCAATCCCCTTCGTATCCATCGTTCCGAGAATGGCGATCGTCGGCATGGTGGCTTCGTGGGTTTTCCAGCGATACAACCTTTTGTTGCAGATGCAACCGAAGGTTGCACTTCGCTGGCGACGACTATTTCGTTTCCTTGCCCGCCGTCCACCGCACGGCATTGCGCAGGAGTTGGATGTAGCCGTCGTGGTCGTGCGCCGCAGCATCGTGCCCGAGCGTGATGCCGACAACGCGACCCTTTGATTGTTCAACGACGAAGACTTGCGGGTAATCTTTGTTCTTCGCCTTCGAGTGGGCGGTGGCGAGCACTTTGATGGGCGTGCCCTGAGCGTCGGGCTCGAAATAATAAAGTTCATCTTGAAGCGTGAACTTCGCGAGGACGCCTCGCATTAAGGGATGTCCCGGCCCACTCACGAGAACTTCGAACTCGCCGTATTTATCGTGGCCGCGCGCACCGCCGCCGATGAGCCGGCGATTGTATTCCGGCCAGTCCACCCAGTTGTACCAAAGCCCGGGGTGCAGCCCGATGAGTCCTTTGCCGCTCTGGACATGGCGGACGATTGCGTCCTTCGTGGCGGCGTCGGCGAACGGCTTGTTGTTGCTGATGATCAACACATCCACCCCGGCGATCACGTCGGCAAGACCGCCGGTCGTCTCGGTGTAGTTGGCGCTGATGCCTTATGTCTCATTGAGCGTTTTTAGATCGGCAACTCTGAACCAGCGCTGATAATCGTGACTCGTGCCACCGCCGATGATGAGCGTCTTGATTCCGGCACGCCACACGAAGGCCAGCGTAGGCGAACCGGCGAGACTTACAAAAGCCGGGCCGGAGGCCGGCCCTCCCTCGCCGACCTCCGCCGTGATCGCGACGAGTGTCGGCGCGACTTCGTTGCCATAGCTGGAAATCGTCAACTTCTCCACCACGCCGCGCTTCGTGAGCGGCTTGGCCCAGTAACGCACCTGACGGCCGTTGTTCAGCAGTTGATCCAGGTTATCGAGCGCTTCCGAGCTGGGAACGTCAATCTTCGCGATGTAATCGGCGAACTCGACGCCGTTGCGGAAAATCATTTCCTCGGTTTCACCGCCGGCGAAATGCGCGGTGATTCTGACCACCGGATCGTCCTTCTTGCCGATCGGGAACCCCCAACCCGCCGCGCCCAGGAAGTGCAGCTTGATGGCCGGCAGGCCGACCTTCACCTCGACCTCGCGCGGATAATTCCGGGCAATGCCGGCGCCACCTTGCAGCACCAGCACGTTTTTCCCGGTGGTGGAACGCGTCGGGCTGATGATGTCGAACGGCACGTCGCGGTGCTTGAGCGTGCCCCACTTCTTGAAGCGCAGCGATTCGTCGCGCGATTCCAGCGTGTTGTAAATGCCGCGCGAGGTGTTCGCGGTGAACGCGCTCGTGAGGTCGAGAATCCGAAAGTGCTGATCGTCTGCGCAGAGGTAAGTCAGCAAATCGCGCAACCCTTCGGCGTTCAGTTGCTCGAAGCCTTCGGGCATCAGCGAGCGCCCGGTGTTCCGACGGGTTAGAATGTTGTCCTTGCGGATCTCCGTCTCAGCGGTCTGGTTGCGCAGCACAACCGTGCTGCTGTTCTCGCGCAGGACGATGCCGTCGTAAGTCAGGTCATCCTTGGTCTCAATGTTCACCGCGATGAAGTTCGGCTCGACGACGCGGTTCGGGTCAATGATGTGAACCAGCAATTCCTCCGCACCATGCGCGCCCATGCCGTTCAGATTGGGAGCGAAGTCCGCCCCTTCTGTCTTGAACTTGTGGCAAGGCGCACAGTTCTGCGTGAACAGTTTCGCCCCATTGACCAGATTGCCGGTTTTGATGACTTCGGGACGCAGTTTCGCGATGAGCACGTCCTTCTCCTTTTGCTCCGGGCCTTTGAGTTCCTCAATGACCACCACGGCGCGTTTGGCGACAGCGGAATCAGCGTGAGTGCGCAACCGATAGAGATTCGCCAGGCCCAATAACGCCGGATCGAGTTTGCGATCCGCGAGCGCCTGAACCAGGGCCGCCGACCAGTCGGCGCGCTTGACCAGCTGTCCAAAGGCCGCCTCCCGAAGCTCCGAATCGAGCTTGGGGAGCGCGGCTAGCAGAGCTTGACCCGCGACCATATCACCCGTCGTGCCGAGGGCTTCAATCACCCGCTGCTGCAAACCGGGGCTGACATCACTACCAACCACCGCCGCCACCGCCGCGACAATGCCCGCGTCGAGCACGCGCACGCCCAGAAGATTCGCGGCAATTTGTCCCCGTTCTTCGTCGGAAAGAGATTTATCCGCCAGCCGGACCTCGGCTTTGCTCACCGCCGACCGGGCTGCGTCGCGGACCTGGTCCGCAAAGTTCCAGCGACCGATCAACGGCAGCACGGCCCCGGCGGTCTGATCCGAAGCCAGCAACTGCTTCAAGGCGCGGCCAAGTGCGGCATCCGGAGCCGGTGTTAAATCCGGCTTGAGATTCAGCGTCAGCGCCTGCAAAGCGACGGCCTTGAGTGAGTCGGTGGCCGCGGGTTGGCCGGCGAGAGCGACGACCAGCGCGCGGGCGGCCTCCGGCTTGTTCTGATTGGCCACCTGGCGGGCGAGTTGTGAAATCATGCCCGCGGTCAGCAATGGCGCCTGCGCGGTGAACGCGGCGTTGAGAAACAGTAACGGGTCGTTGGCACTCACAGCGAGCGCGGCAGCTTCGAGGTGAGGGTTGTTGAATGTGGGCCAGGCCGCAACGATTGCGTCGGCCAACGCGGTCGTCGGCATTATGGTCGTGCCTGCCACCAACGCCGCCAGACGCACGCGTTGATCCGGGTCGGCCAACAACGCACGCAGGAGCTCGGGTGGCGGCGCCGCCCCGGAGTTATCCTGCTCGGCAGCGATGCGCATGGCGTTCTTGCGAACCACGGCGTCCGGGTCGCGGGCGGCGTGCATCAATAAATCCGCGTCGAGCAGATTTATATTATGCAACACCCACAACGCCTCCATCCGACCGTAGGCGGTGGAAGCATTCGCCGCCTGAGTTCTCAACGCTTCCGCGACGGAGCGTCCTGCACCTTCAGTCAAAAGCCGGTTGGCGGTGGCGCGCACCCAGCCATTCGGATGATCCAGCATCGCGACGAGTTTGGCAGAGTTTTTCGGGCTGAGATCGAAGGCTGGCAGGGTCTGCGCCTCCTTATGCTGGATGCGATAGAGTCGGGTGAAGTGATGATCCCGATCCGGTCGCGTGGAGGCATTGTGCGCGCCGTGCGGGTTGCCGCGGGTATCATTGTGGACGGCGATCTGGTTGTAAAAATCCACAAGGTAGAGCGCCCCATCCGGACCGACGCGGCTGTGGATGGGTTTGAACCAGTAGTCGGTACTGGTCAGAAAATGGGTGTCCTTGCGGCTGGCTTCGCGCTGGCCCTGATAGCTGACGCCCGCCGGATCGAGGAACTCGTGGTGCATCAACCAGACCGTCGGCTCGTGCAGGAAAAACGACCAGGCCGGCCCCTGCCATTTCGCCGGCCACGCACCACCGTCGTAGATGGTCGCCCCTGCAGCCGCGGTCCAGGCCCCGACCCAGTCAATTTGCAGATACGGCTGTCGCGTTTCATGTCGCGCCGGGAAGACTTTGTTCTCCTCCATGATCGGCTTGACCGCGCGCACGCCGGGGACGCCCGCGCGGCTGATGATTTTCTCCGGCAAGACGAGGTGCAGGATCGGTTCGCCGCAGGTGGCGGTGCTGAAAAAGATTTCGCCGTCCGGCGCAATCTCACAGCCCCAGGTGTTGCACGATCCGGCGGCAATCTGCTCGAGCGCCGAACCATCCGGACGGAAACGATACAAACCCGCCGAGATGTGGCCGAATTTCTTCGTGCCGTCGGCAGATTTAACGTCGCCCGCGCTGTAACCCACCGAACCGTACACCCAGCCGTCCGGCCCCCAACGCAGGTTGCTGGTGACCGCGTGCGTGTCCATCGTCCCCCAGCCGGTGAAGAGCACTTCCGTCCGATCCGCTCTGCCGTCGCCGTCGGTGTCGCGAATCCACAATGTCTCCGGCGCCTGCGCGACAATCACGCCGTCTTTGTAGAACACCAGTGATGTGGGCAATTCGAGGCCGTCGGCGAACACCGTCTTCTTGTCCATGATGCCATCCCCATTCGTGTCTTCCAGCATCGAGACGCAATCGCGGGCCGGGCGCGGCTCCTTGCTGCCGACGGGATATTTGTCCGGCTCGCGCACGCGCCACGGGGCTATTTTGGCATCGCTCTTGTTGATGTCCCGCCCGTTGGGATACTCGGGGGTCTCAACGACCCAGAGCCGGCCTTGCGGATCCCAATCAAGCGCCATGATTTTCTCGGCGACATTCTCATCTGCGGCGAGGGAGAGGTTAAACTCGGGGTGCAGGGCAAACGTCTTCATGGCTTCCTTGGCCGGGAGCGGGCCGCCCGGCGGGTAGCGGAGCGAGGCGAGTTCCTCTGGCGTACAAAACTCATCGGCGTTGGCGCGCTTTCCGGCCCACGCGATGCCGCGCAACAAGACCGCGCGGTACTGCGGCGTGTTGAACACGTCGTATTCGTGGCCGGGCAGGCTGACGAAGGCGCGGTACGGAGCCGTGCCGGCGGGCAGGGTCTTTTCATACGTCCAAACTTGCGGAGCGATGATGTGGACGTTGTGAAAGCTGGCGGCGAGCACGCCGATGTCCGGCGCGAAGTCGAGGTCGTAGTAAATCTCGTCCTTCCAGTCAAAATTCGACACCCCCCGGGTAATCGGGTGTTCCGTGTCCAGCCAGCACAGGCCGACGTCGCCTTCGAGCCATTTGGTCGCCTTCTCCTTGGGCAGGTCGGCGGCGGGCCAGCGCCAGGCGCCGCCGATGATGGACTTGCACCACGCGTGTTGATCCCCGCTGACGACGCCGTCATGGATCACCACCAGGCCACCACCACGTCGCAGAAACTTCTCCAAATCCGCGCGCCGTTCCCCCGCGATCTTCATTCCATCCGCTGCGTAGATCACAAGTACATCGGTCTTCTCCAACTGTTCGGCTTCGGGAAAATCCAAGTCGCCCTGCACTTTCATCCCCCGTTCGGTCAGCAACTTGGTCCACTCCGCCAGATATCGCGGATGATCATGCTGGTTCGGACCATGGGTCTTCACGCCACCGCGAATGAACACCCGGAGTGGCTCCGCGGCTGGGACACAACTCGCGCCAATCAGCAGAGTCGCAACGACGAGGCTATGGACAATGTCTTTCATGGATCAGGTGGAGTCAGATTCAGGTGCAGGCGGGCAGGCCGTGCCGCTGGCGGAGGGAAACCCAGGGCTCCTCGGTGGAGACATCCACGAGGCCCGGTTCCGCTGCGTTGGCCGGCGCGAGGATGGCAAGGAACACCAACCGCTCGCGGAAGGGATTGTACGTCCCGTGAACCTCGCCTTTGGGCACCAGGACCATCTCACCCGGGCCAAGCACGCGGTGGTCTTTGCCAATCCATTGCTCTGCGCGACCGGACAAAACGTAGATAATTTCCTCGCGGGTCGGATGCGTGTGAAACGGATGCGAGTGGCCCGCCTCCATGTTGGCCCGCACCAGCAGCAAGTCCTGATTTGGGACCACATCGGCGCGGCAGAGCCATTCTTCCAGCGCCCACGGCGAGCGGAAGTCCACCTTCTCGGCGGCGGTCACAAAGCGACGATGTTCGAGGCGCATAACGCGAAGGTTGGTTTATTTTTTATTCGCCTGGCCGAACGCCTTTGCGGCGGGCGACTTCAATTGCTTGAATTCCCGCGTGAGGTTGGTGAGCGATGCCTCGACGCCCATGCGCTCCAGCGAACTCGCCCCCACAAAACCGACGGCATCCGTATTTTTCAAAACCCGATCCGCGTCCACCGGGGTATTGATCGGCCCCCCATGGCAAAGGAAGAAAATGTCCTTCCGCACCCGGCTCGCCGCGTTAATGATTTCCTGCGTACGTTTGAGCGTGAAGTCCCAGCTGACGACGGCTTGCTTCACGCCGATGCTGCCGCCCACGGTCGTGCCAACGTGGGCGATGATCGCATCCGCACCCGCCTTCGCCATTTCAACGGCTTCCTCCGGGGTGGCGACATAAACAACGGAGAACAAGTCCATCTTCCGGGCGAGGGCAACCATCTCGTATTCCTTCCGCACGCTCATGCCGGTTTCTTCGAGCACACCGCGGAAGTGCCCATCCACGATGGTGTGCGTGGGGAAATTGTTGACCCCGCTGAACCCCATCGCCTTCACCTGGCCGAGCCAGTGCCACATGCGCCGGCGCGGATCCGTGGCGTGAACGCCGCAAATCACCGGCACTTCCTCCACCACCGGCAGCACTTCATATTCGCCGATCTCCATCGCGATCGCGTTGGCGTCGCCGTAGGCCATCAAGCCGCAGGTCGAGCCGTGGCCCATCATGCGAAAGCGGCCCGAGTTGTAGATGATGATCAGATCAGCGCCACCCTGTTCGATGAATTTGGCGCTGATGCCAGTGCCGGCCCCGGCGGCAATGATGGCGTTGCCCTTTTTGAGCGTGGCGCGGAGTCGCTCGACGACTTCTGTGCGGGTGTAGGGGTTACCTTTACCAGTCCAAGGATTCGGCATAGTTCAGGGCGTATGGATTATGGATTCAGGGCGTTTCAAATGGCCGATTTAAAAAAGGGCGGCTCCCGCGAGCCGCCCTTCCAGATTGCGACCAACCATCAGGCTTGGCCTTAATGCGCTTTGACACCGGCGGCATCTGAACCGGCCAGATGCACGACCTTGTAACCACCGATGGTCTTGAAGTAGATCAGCAGCAGCAGATAGATCACCGCCATCGTGGCCGGAATGAACGAATCCGCTTTCAACGTCTTGCGGTCGCCGGCGATGCTGGCTTCATACACGGCTTTTTCCGGGGCCGAGAGTTTATCGAACGCCGCCTGCGGATCCTTATTGCCGGCTTTTTCCAATTCTTCGCGGGCCTTGCCCAAATTGGACTGCACATCGCCGAGCTTCTTGCCGTCAATCGCCTGCACTTCGCTCAGGAACAACCAGCCCTTCGGCTTTTCAACCTTGTACTCGGCATAGACGGCCGGACTCGACTGTTGGAGCGCCTCGCTGGCGAAACGGTCCTTGGCATAGCCCAACCCCGCAGAGCCGACCAGACCCGCCGACATCATCCCAATGCCACCCATGATCGAAATTGCGACCGCGCCGGTGCGCGGAAAGCGATCACTCGCCACCGCGAGCATCGTCGGCCAGAAGAAGGTCTTGCCCAGCGCGTAAACGGAGAGCGCCAGCATCGCGCCGAGGAAGGTGGTGATGCCGCTGACCAGGTTGAGGCCGAAGCACGCGAGCAAGGCACAGATCAGCAGGATGCCGATCGGTGACAAGCCCATTCGCTTCTCAATGAAATTCGCGCAAAACCGGAGCAGGAACATGAGCAACGAAGTGTAAACGAACAGTAGTTTGCCCTGGCCAGTGGTCAGAATGTTGCCGGTGATGTTTTGAATCCAGCCATCCGTGCCAAGCTCCACCGCCCCGATCAATGCATGCGTGATGAATAGAACGAACAGCAACCAGGCGCCCAAGGAAAACCTCGTGATCACCGCAACGACAAGCAGCAGCACGCCAGACAATCCATACCCGACGGCTTGCGGCAGCCCCAACGGACCGCTGAAGAACATCGCCAGCAGGAAGCAGATGACCAACGCGCCCAGAATGCCAACGTCCTTGAACATCTCGCCGAGTTTCAGCCCCTTTTGCGAGGCCTCCGATTTCGGGAACTTCTGGCCGAAGAACATTAGGCCGTACGCCGCGGTCGGGATGAGGAACAACGCCAGTTGCGACTTCCAGCCCCAATGCATCCCGTCGCCGAACAACCAGCTGGCAAACGAGCCGATCACCAGTCCCGCCGGCCAGCTCGCATGGAGAATGTTCAGGTAATGCGTGCGGTTGTGCGGAAACAGCGAGGCCACCAATGGATTCGCCACGCCCTCCAGCGTTCCATTGGCCATGCCGAACAGGAACATGCCCACATAAAGCAGCTTGTAAACCGTCTCCTTCGGCATGGCCGCCGTCGGCGCAAAGGTCACAAACGCCGACAGCGCGTGCAACGCGAACGCCGCCACCACCAGTTTGCCGTAGCCAATTTTGTCAGCGATGACCCCACCAATAATGATGCCGAAACAGAAACTCGTAAAAGCGGCGCCGCTGATGTCCCCCAGTTCCGTGCCGGTGAAACCAAATTCCTTGCCCCAGTTGGCCAGGATGCCGCCCCGGATGGCGAATCCGACGCCGGCGGCGAGAATGGCCATGAACCCGGCCCACAGGAGCCGTTTGGCATTCGGGGCAATGGCTTCATTACTGACATTGACGGTACTCATAGTTTGTTGGGGATTTATTGTGGTTTGTGATGTGGTTGCGAAGGGAGATCAGCGGGTGAATGCCGGCAGTTTGACAATGACGCCGCCTCGGAGCGCCGACTGGTGCGCACAAAGGCCAACGCACGTCCAGTTCGCGGACTGCTGCGCGTTCGGAAATGGATCCCGCTGCTCGACGAGCGCCGTCGCGAACTCGTGGACCAGGTGTGGATGGCTGCCCCCGTGGCCGCTGCCTTGGGTGAAACTGAGATGCGTCTTCTTGCTCGCATCATACACCCCATGCTTGGTGTATTTGGCTATGCTGCCGGGCAGGCGTTTCGCGAAGTCGGGGCACTTGACCGGCTTGGGAATCTTCGGCTCGGGCAACTTGGCCGTGTGCCGCACCAAGGGTTGATGCTCGACCAGCGGCCATTCCACCGAAGCCTTGCTGCCGTATACGTCAATGCTCTCGCGATATTGCCGCGCTGTGTCGAAGAGCGAGCGGATAATACGGGCACTGACGTCCGTGCCTTGAAATTTGATGTGCGCGGTCTCCACGGCAAACGGCGAGCCGTAATGTTTCTGCAGTTCTTTGCGCACGGTGCCACTGCCAAAGCAACTCACATATTCGGCCGGCCGGCCGATCAGGCCCGCGACCGGCCCAACGCAGTGCGTCGCATACCACATCGGCGGAAGCCCGGGCCAGTAATTGGGCCAGCCGTCCATGTCCTGCTGATGGCTCGCCTGCACGAACTGAAGCTTACCCAGCTTTCCACCATCAAGCAGTTCCTTCATGAACAGGTACTCGCGGGCATACACCACCGTCTCCATCATCATGTAGGCAAGCCCGGTCTGCTTCACGAGCGCCACGATCTTTTTGCAGTCCGCGATATTCGTCGCCATGGGCACGGTACAGGCGACGTGTTTGCCGGCCTTGAGCGCGGCAATGGACATCCAGGCGTGGTCCGGAATCGGCGAGTTGATGTGGACCACATCCACCGCCGGATCCTTCAGCACCGCGGCAAAGTCCGTGCAGCGCCGCTAAACACCAAAGTATTCGCCCACCGCATTGAGCTTGGTCGCATCCCGCTGGCAAATGGCGTAACACGTCGTGGCGGGATGCTTCTGCCACAGCGGGATAAACTCCGCTCCGAAACCCAGCCCGACGATGGCGACGTTGATTTTTCGTTTCTTCATTCGACTGCCAACTGCCCTGCCCCGCTCGCCCCTGCGACACAACCGGCCTCAGTGAACGGAGTGATAATGCGCATATTGCTCCGGATTTGCCCGGCGACTGTCAAGGCTAACTTGCGAAATGCCGCGAAAGTTCGTCTGATCGAATGATTAGTTTTCGTCCCTGGTGGCCGGTGGCAAGCAAGGCCGCTCATCGCCCTGTGCCCATCACATGGTTGCCCAACACCTCGAACACGGCTGTCGAATCGATCGCCAATTGCGGCAACAATTCCGGTCGCGAAGTAATCATCACTGGCCACTCGGCCGGATTGCCCGGACGGTTCCCGTGCGACCCTTTGACCAGCGAAGCGTCGAGCGGAACCACATCCATCAGCATCCGGAAGCCAAGGCGCTTTTGCAGCAACCGCCAGACGATTCGCGCTTTGACCAGCGGGATTTTGGGATCGAGAAAGAGTTCCACCGGGTCGTAGCCCGGCTTGCGGTGGATGTCCACCGTGCGCGCAAAATCCGGCGCCCGGCGGTCCTCCAGCCAGTAGTAATAAGTAAACCAAGCACGATCGCGGGCCACAGCGATGAGGTCCCCGGCGCGCGGATGGTCAATGCCGTGCGCTCGCTTTTCCGGCGCCGCCCATACTTCCGCTACGCCGGGCTGACTTTCCAGGAGCGAGCGTACGGCGCTTTCCAAGGCTGGATCATTCACATAAACATGCGCCACTTGATGATCGGCAACTGCAAAAACCTGGCTCGCCCCGGCGTCAAGCAGTTCGCACCCCAGTTCTTCCTTTACCGTCAGCCAGCCGCGTTCGCGAAACGACCGGTTAAGATGAATCGGCGTGTCCACCGCGCTGATGCCGTATTCCGAGAGCAAAACCACTTGGACGGACTGCTTTTCAAAGAAAGCCAGCAAATCGCCCACGATCGCATCAATCCGCCGGAGGTCGGAGGCAATGATTTCTCCCTCTCCCCGCCCGAGTGGGGAGAGGGCCGGGGTGAGGGGGGTTGAATTTGGCGTGCCTTGCCTCCTCTCCCCAGCCCTCTCCTCTTTTGAGAGAGGAGAGGGTGCAATAGCCGGCCCCAAACGCTGCAGATTATAATCCAGATGGGGCAGGTAAACCAGATTAAGCGTCGGCGTGAATTTGCGTTCGATCCACTTGGCGGATTCCGCGATCCAACGTGAAACGGCGTCCGCGGCAAACCGGCTGGAATCCACCCCCGCCGCCGGCCCCCAAAAGCCCGGAAACGGAAACTCGCCGAGGTCGCGTTTGATGTCGTCACGGATGAAATACGGCCAGGCATAAATATCAAAGAGTTTCCGGCCATCCGCCGGGTACATGGGGCGCGGCGTGATGGACCAGTCCGCGCCGGAATACATGTTGAACCACCAAAAGAGTTTGGCGCAGGTAAAACTGGGGTCGGCTTCGCGCAAGGTCGCCCAGATTTTCTTTCCCGCCACGAGATGGTTCGATTGTTTCCAGAACTGAACCTCCGCCAGTTCCCGGTGGTACCAGCCATTGCCAACAATGCCATGCTCCGCCGGTGTCCGACCGGTCAGATAATTCGATTGCGCCGTGCACGTAACGGCCGGGAACGCCGGCGTGATCCGGCCCAGCGCACCGCGCTGCCGGAAGGCGTTGATGAACGGTGTGTCCGGCCCGAGCAACGACTCAGACAAACCAACCACGTTGATGACCGCGGTGCGTGTCACGCTACGGCGGTTGTTGGGGAGGTTGAACCGCTGCGCCGGCGAGCCTGATCCCGCGCCTGCAATTCGTTGATGGCCTCGGCTATCAAAGTTCGGTCCATTTCCGGCACTTCAAACCCCTCGCCAATCTCCTTCAGCAAAGTGATGGCCAGCGTCCCGCCGAGATGCTCACGAAACTCCTCCAAGCCCTCGAGCACGAGCAACTCGTTGCGCCCGTTCTCCCGCACCAGATCGGTGATGAATAGTTCATAACCGAGAGTTTCAAGCAAGCCCAGCACCCGCTCGGCGCTCGCGGCGGCAAGCAACCCCACCCGCCGGGAATAGATCACATCCAGCGCCACGCCAATCGCCACGGCTTCGCCATGCCGCAGGGTGAAGTTGGAAATCTGCTCCAGCTTGTGCGCCGCCCAGTGGCCGAAGTCCAGCGGCCGGGCCGAACCGAACTCGAAAGGATCCCCGCTGGTGGCAATGTGGGTGACATGCAACTCCGCGCAACGCCGGATGAGCCACCGCACGGGTTCCGGCTCAAACCTCGCCAACGCGACCGCGTCCCGCTCCAAGGTTTCAAAGAACTCCCGGCTGCGGATGCACGCCACTTTAACCGCCTCCACGAAACCTGCGCGGGCATCCCGTTCCAACAGTGTGCCGAGCAAGGTGAAATCGTTGATGACCGCAAATGGCGGCGCAAAAGTGCCGATGAAATTCTTCTTGCCGAAGGCATTGATGCCGTTCTTCACGCCGACGCCCGAATCGCACTGGCTCAACGTCGTGGTGGGAATCCGGACGTGCCGCACCCCGCGATGCGCCGTGGCCGCCGCCAGTCCGGCCATGTCCAGCAACGCGCCCCCGCCCACGGCAATCAGATACGAATGCCGGTCAATGTGATGCCGATTGATGGCGGCATGGATTTCGGCGACTGGCGACCAGGAGCCCTTGGTCAACTCGCCGCCCTGGCAAATTATCGGGGGATGCACCAGGGTCAGGCCAGCTGGCGAGGCGGCGAAATAACGGGTGATCACGGTCGAAAGCGCCGGTTGCGCCTTGGCCAGCGCCTCATCCAGCACCATCAACACCCGGCCCGGCCCGCCACCCCCGCACAGGACCTCGCGCAATACCGGGTTGGTGGGGTTGAAAACATCATCGGCAAACACCACGCGATGCTGCCAGTGGACCCGGATGGTGCGTTCGATCAAATCCATGAATTCAATAGCCGTCAGCTTTCCAAATCTCCCTTGCCCGTAGCAAGCGCAGACACCGCCCAACGCGCGATTGTCCAAGGGCAGCCATCGGGCATCCACCTTTGCGCAAGAAATACGCGGCCAACGACAAATAGTGGGTTGCAGTGGGTTGGCGAATCACCGAGAGTCCAGCAGGCAGCGGAGATATAACTATGACCTTGCGACTCAGAAATCCGTTACTGCTGTTAGCGCTGCTGGTCAGCTTGGGTGTTAGCGCTTTCGGCCAGGGCACCTTCAGGAATTTGGACTTTGAATCTGCAAATGTTGCTGGCTATTCAACTGGAGATGTTCCGATCGCAGATGCCCTTCCGGGTTGGAAAGGCTATTTGGGGACGTTCGAAATTGATTGGGTTATTTACAACACCGTGAGCTTGGGTGCAGCCGCGGTTTCGCTACACAGCTCGAATTCCATGTTTCCACCGATAGCTGGAAACTATTCGGTGGGTCTTCAGTCGGCTTTTGGTGTTGCCCCCGACGGCACGGCCGCCGTGGGTCAAACTGGGCAAATTCCGTCCACGGCATTGTCTTTGCGTTTTTTTGGAGATACCAACATGCAAGTGACTTTCATCGGTCACTTGCTCACGTTGTTTGAGTTGGGCCGGGGTACAGACTATCAGATTGTCGGGGCGGATATCTCCGGATTTGCCGGCCAGACTGGCGAACTGAAGTTCTTGATGCCCGATCTAACTCCGGTTGGAAGCAGTTCGTCATACCTGGATAATATCCAATTCTCAACCCAATCGATTCCCGAACCAGGCACGCTTGGTTTATTCGCCATCGGCACCTTGTTTCTCGCCTACCGCTCTCAGCGAACCCCAAACGTCGTGAAGTCCAGAAGTCATTGTCACGTCGCTGGAATCTTGCGTTGAAGAATCAACGCGAGAACGAACAGCCCGCCAAAGACCAGCACCAATTCCGCGGTCAGTTGCGGAAGCGCCGCCGCATCCACCAGCGCAATCCCCGCCAGTAAACCCGCCACGCTGCGGCCTACATCTTGAACCGGCCGTTTTAGCATTCCGCGCAGACACCAGCACAACCACACCACCAGCCATCCGGATGCCGCCCACGCGGCAGCATTCCGGTGGGAATTCACCAACCCATTGGCCACCAGCGGCGCGATCAGAAACAAAAGCGGCCAGTGGCGACCGCTCCCCGGACGGCTCTCGCCCCGCGCGAGATAGCTCAGGCCGACCACATACGCCGCCAGCGCCAGCCCATGCCACAGAACCGAGTGGCTGACGCGGTTCGGCGTCGCGGCGGCGGCAACGAAATACAGCAGAAAGCGACAGGCCGCCATGAGCAGTGGAGCAAAGGAAGTTCGTTTGTGAATCGCATCATAAACGACGATGGTGACCACGAGCAACAGCGCAGCGCCGGCGGCCAGTGCGCCAAGCGGCCACATCAACAGCCAGCCGAGCAGCAAGAAACCCACTCCGAACCTCCAGACGGTGCCCACCGAGATTTTCCCGGAGGGGATGGGGCGCTCCCGCCGATGCTGGCGGTCAAACTCCACATCGTAGGCGTCGTTGAGAAACATGCCACCGGTGTAAAGCAACGTGGCCCCCGCGCTGAGCAGAAGGAATGTCGGCGCCAGAACGCCGCCGTTCAGCAGCCAGGCAGCCAGGCAATTTGACCAAACGGTGGGCAGGTTGGAAACCCGTCCCAGCACGAGCAGCGAACGCAGGTGGACACGTAACGCCATCGGGGTTGATCCGCTAGGCCAGGCCGTATTCGGCGAGGCGTTGCCGGGTCCAGCCGTACTCGGCCACAAGCTGGTCCGTCACATCGCGGGTGCGAAGCGTTTCCGGCAGCACGGCCCACGTGTAAGTTTCCATTTCCAGATGGGCGCAAAGCTGCGGCTGCGCCTGAAGCAACTTCAGCAGTCCCGTAACGTGATCCGACGTGGTGCCAAATTCCCCGCTCAACTCGGAATGCAAAGGGATGTGGAAATGCACCCGCCATTCGTCGCCGGGCGCGGGCGCAACCGCCAGCGGACTGGCGAGCGCCGGCGCCAGATCCCGGAAGCGCGTCAGGGCTCCGTCCCCATGCCGGATGATAACCTGATGCAAATACACATCGTCAGCGAACGCGGCAAGATGCTGCCGAGCGGCGGGAGTCGGGGTGAGTTTCAGCGCATTACTGAGATGAATTTTGCTCACGCGAATACCCTGCTGCTGCAATCGCGCGAGCGCGATCGCCGGCGTTTCATACTCCAGCGCGAAATGACAGGTGTCGTAATTCACGCCCAGATGCTGGTTCAGGCGCGCGTCCCCGGGATGCTCGTCGCGCAGGCGGCCAAAGAACGTCACGGTCTCTTCGGTGTTCTCAAACCATCCCAGCGGCTCCGGCTCCATCCCGAGATGCAATCGCCGCCCCGTGCGCTCGCTCGTCCGGGCAATGTGCTCGACGCAACGCCACACGTTGTCGCGGATGGCGCGCTCCTGTTCGGGCAACTTGATGAATTCCTTGAACGACCCGGGCAACGTACTGACGCTGCCCTCCACCCCGGGCGGCAGCAGTTGGACGAGCAGGTCAAACAAACGATTGGTGTAATCCAGCCGCTGCGGGTCCGTCCAGTCGGGCCGATACACCTGCTCTTTGACGCGGGTGCCGTGAAACTGGCCGAAGGGGAAACCGTTGATCGTAAAAACGTAGCACTCGTGCTGCTCCAGCCAGCGCTGGAACGCCAACAGCGTTTTGGGATCGGCCAGCTCGCGCGCAGCGCGGTCGCTCAAGCGCAGGCCGATGGCGTATTGGCCTTGGGGTTGAACCCGCTCCTTGACCCGCAAGGTGTAGCGATTCAGCGCATCAAACGTTGCCGCCCAATCTTCGCCGGGATGAACATTGGTGCAGTAGGCGAGGTGCAGTCCGTGCTTGAGAATCATACGGGCGTCACGGCCTCGTTCGGCAGCTTGAACTTGGAGCACTGGCTCAGGAAGCGCACCGGGTTTTGGTAAATCAGCCGGTCAATGGCTTCCGCCCCATGACCGCGCCGCCGCAATTCCAATGCGGCCAGCGGAATCGCCAACGGCACGCTGACCCCCCAATCGCACGCGCTGTTCATCCACAAACGTTCGCCACTGTATTGCTCGATCATGTCCACGGCCCGGGCGGCGGTGCATTTGGTTTCCGGGTACAGCGTCATGCCGCCCCAGAAGCCGGCGTCCAAAACCATCTTCACGGTGTGTTCCTCGACATGATCAATCAGGCAGCGCTCCGGCTGGATGCGGGCGTCGGCGCGCAGGACATCCAGGATGAGCCGCGTGCCCTTGAGTTTGTCCTCGAGGTGTGGCGTGTGGACGAGGATGAGTTGGTGGTGCCGCGCCGCCAGGTCCACGTGCATTTCGAGGACCTTAAGTTCGTTGCGCGAATTCTTGTTCAGCCCAATCTCGCCGATGCCAAGCACATTGGGCCGGTCAAGGAATTGCGGAATGAGGGCAATGACTTCGCGCGCGAGGCCGACATCCTCCGATTCCTTCGGGTTGATGCAGAGCCAGGAGAAGTGCGGCAAGCCGAATTTTGCGGCCCGCTGCGGTTCATGATCGGTCAACTGGCGGAAGTAATCATAGAACCCCGCTGCCGCACTGCGATCGAACCCCGCCCAGAACGCCGGTTCGCAGACTGCCGCGCAGCCCGCCAGGGTCATTGCCCGGTAATCATCGGTCACGCGGCTGACCATGTGGGCATGAGGCTCAATGTAGCGCATAAGTGCCTATTTCCCGGGCCAGGCCCCACACGCGGCCTTGGTGGTCGCGACCGCAATGGGTTCGGTGGTCGGGTCGCTCAGGCTGGCCAGCACCCGCTCAACCCGCGGCTCGCGGCCGGGCTCGAGTTGCGTCAAGGCTTGCGTGAAGGCGGTCAAACGAAAATCCGGCGCTCCGTCGGCGCGATCGAGCCGGTCCAGAAACGCCGCCACGTCAATGAGCTTGGCGCGTGCTTCCAAGTAGTAAAGATCGAGCAATTCCCGACGGTTCATCGTGATCCCATCATTTCAACCCGCGCCCGCGACTTCAAGGGAACAATTTCATGAAATCATCGCCGGCCAATTATTCCTGAATGAAATAACTAAGATTCTCCAATTCGATGGCGAGGTTGACGTTGTTCACCATCACCTCCTCCGGCACGTGCAGAACGATTGGGGAAAAATTCAGGATCCCCATCACGCCACAGGCGATGAGTTGGTTGGCTACGGCCTGCGCTGCCTCGGCGGGCACGGTAAGTATCGCCATTCGCACCCGATGCTCGCGGATGAACGCTGGCACTTTATCCAAGCCGAAGACGGTTACTTGGATCTTTTTACCGCGCGGGCGCTGCGGCTCGACGTCGAAGGCTCCCACGATTTCAAACCCCTCCTTCTCGAACCCGCGATACGACAGCAGCGCCAGCCCGAGGTTGCCCACGCCCACCAAAATCACCGGCTGAAGACGCGAAGTGCCGAGTTCATCCGCGATCATCCGCGACAATTCCCCCACGTCATAACCCAAACCGCGCGTCCCGAAGGTGCCGAAATACGCCAAATCCTTCCGTAACTGGGTGGACTTGACCCCCGCCGCCTTCGCCAGCGCCTCACTCGAGACGGTAACGATGCTGTTTTCGCGCAACCGCGCCAGGCAGCGCAGGTAGATCGAAAGCCGATAAATCGTCTTGCGCGGAATGACGGGGCGACCAGTTTTTTTCACAGGCCGCCGAAACTAGCCAACCCGACGCGGCACGGCAAGCACCCGGAGAAATAGCCATGACGCATTCCGGCTGTTGGCGGCTAACGATGCCAGATGTCACCCTCGCCGTAGCTGAACCAGCGGCTCGTCGTCACCTTTTGTTGCGTGAAGAATTGCACCCCTTCCCGGCCTTGCATGTGAAGGTCGCCGAAGAACGAATCGTTCCGCCCGTTGAAGGGAAACCAGGCCATCGAGGCGGGCACGCCAATGTTGATGCCGACCATGCCGCAATTGACGCGATGCTTGAATTCGCGCGCCGCTTTCCCGGAACGGGTGAAGATGGAAGCCCCGTTGCCAAAAACCGACTGGTTGGCCAATTCGATGGCGCGGTCCAAATCCTCCATGTGCATCACATTCAGGACCGGGCCAAAAATTTCTTCATTCGCCACCTTCATGCCGGTTTGCACATGATCGAGAATCGTGGCCCCGACATAGAAACCATTGGGAGCTTCGCTAACTTTCACCCCACGACCGTCCGCCGGAATCTGCGCTCCTTCCTTTACGCCCGTCTCGATTAGCTCCAATACCCGGTCCCGATGCTGGCGGGTGATGACCGCGCCCATGTCCGGCTGCGCTTCGCGATCCGTCGGACCAACCTTGATACGCTTCGTGGCTTCGATGAGCGCCGGCAAAACGGACTTTGCCGCGCCGCCAACCACAACGGCGGTGGAACCGGCCATGCAACGCTCGCCCGCGCACCCAAACGCCGCCTCGATGACGCCCCGCGTGGAATTCTCCACGTCGGCATCCGGCATCAAGATGACGTAATTCTTGGCCCCACCGTTCGACTGGACGCGTTTGCCGTGTTTCGTACCGGTCTCGTAGATGTATTTGGCAATCGGCGTCGAACCGACGAACGAAATCGCCTTGACCTGCGGATGCGTGAGCAGGGCGTCCACGACGACGCGCCCACCGTGGACGAGGTTGAAAACGCCTTTGGGCAGTCCGGCCTTTTCAAAGAGTCGCGCGATCTTGATGGCGGTCAGGGGCACTTTTTCACTCGGCTTGAGGACAAATGTGTTTCCGCAGGCGATGGCAATGGGATACATCCACAGCGGCACCATCGCAGGAAAGTTGAACGGCGTGATGCCGACACACACGCCGAGCGGCTGGCGGATCGCCTCGCAATCAATTCCGCGGGCCATGTTCTCCAACACCTCCCCCATCATTAAGGAGGGCACCCCGAGCGCAAACTCCACGACCTCCATGCCGCGCTTCACATCGCCGCGCGATTCGACCAGCGTCTTGCCGTTCTCGCGGGTGTTGCTGCGGACGAGCTCCTCAAAATGATCCTCCATCAACATCTTGAACCGGCCCAAAATCCGCGCCCGCTCGACCGGCGGCGTTTCCATCCACGCCGGAAAAGCCGCGTGCGCCGCCGCCACCGCCGCGTTCACATCGGCCACGCTCCCAACGGGGCATTCGGCAATCACCTCGCCGGTGGAAGGATTGTGAACCGGGGTGGTGGCGAGCGGGGACAAAAGCCATTCGCCACCAATGAAATTAGGACAGGTTTCCAAAATCTTGCTCATAATTGCTTAAAGCAAAGTCACAAAGCCGTCGCGACGCAAAGAAAAACTTTGCCCCAAGCCAGATTCATGCAGCGGAACACCCGGGTCACATCGCGAAAGAAAGCCGCTTGCAATTCCCGCCACGGCCGCTGAAATAGGGCTATGAAGCACATCCCCTGGTTATTGGCCATTGCGCTCCCCTCGCTCGCGGTCATCTCCAGTCGCGCAGCGGACGCACGAGCGGACTTTCGCAACCTGGTTCAGGATCGGCGCGTGTCGCTGGCACCAAAGGTTGAAAAATTGCCCGCCACGAATGGCATTGCACAGATTCATTTTTCATTCGCGACAACCAAGGCCCAACGCGTCACCGGGGTGCTGCTCAAGGATGAACAATCACGCGGGCGGCGGCCGGTCGTCATCACGTTGCACGGCACCGGCGGCAGCAAGGCCAACATGGTCGCCCTGTGCCGCAAGCTGGCAACCCGTGGTTTTGTTGCCGTGGCGATTGACGGACGCTACCACGGCGAACGCCGCAGCGCGGGCAAAGGCACGGAGGAGTATCAAAACGCCATTCTGGGTGCGTGGCATGATCAACGAGCCCATCCACTCTATTACGATACGGTGGTGGATGTAATGCGGCTGATTGATTATCTCAAAACGCGCAAGGACGTGGACGCGAAACGCATCGGCCTGATCGGGATTTCCAAGGGCGGCATCGAAGCCTACCTCGCCGCCGCAGTGGACCCGCGCATCGCCGTCGTCGTGCCTTGCCTCGGGGTGCAGAGCTTTCGCTGGGCGCTGGAAAACAACGCCTGGCCAGAGCGCGTCGGCACAATTCCTATCGCCTTCGCAGCCGCGGCCAAAGCAGCCAAGGTCGCAGAGCCGGACGCAAAGTTTGCGAGAAGATTCTACGACCGCATCGTGCCTGGCATCTGCGACGAGTTCGACGGCCCGGCCATGCTGCCGTTGGTCGCCCCGCGACCACTGCTGATCATAAACGGCGATTCCGACCGCCTCACGCCCCTGGCCGGCCTCAAGGAATGTACCGATGCGGCGGCGAATGCGTATCGCGCCGCCGGCAAGGAAGATCGGTTCGTTCTGCGCCTCCAGGAAAATACGGCGCACCAAGTCACCCCAGAATCGGAGCAAGCCGCCATCGAATGGTTTGTGCGCTGGCTACAGCCATGATGGGGCTGGCCCATCGCGGCAGCTCAGTTTCCTTTCACTCGAAAGTAACCAACCCCGTCCAACAACGGCACGCTCGCATTTTGAACGCTCGTCGTGAGCACACTGCGCCACGAGTTCACCGGCAACGCATTCGCCTGTTCCACGACAAAGGGAGGCGCTCCGCCCGTCCAGGTTAGGTTCGCATTCGCCCCCGCCCGCGCGATGGCGAGCGTGATCGCGGGGGAAACGGTGATAACCACGGCGTCAAAGGCGACGGCATGGACGCCATCCGCGGCACTCAACATCAACGTGTAAACACCCGGCACAGCAAAAGTCGCCGTGGTGTTCGTTTGGACCGAGTTGGCAAGGCTGACGTTGGTCGGTCCGGAGTAACGCTTCCATTGGTTGGTGGTTGGGAAGAGGTTGCTGAAACTCACACCGCCTTGCAACTGCACCGGCACACCTACGAACCCACTTTGATCTGGACCGGCGTTCGCAATCGGCACGCCCGGTGAACGGGGACCTTCATCCGGACCGGTGGCTTGAATGGCTTCGAAGTTAGTAATTCCAATAGTGGATAGATGATCGAAACAACCTACCGGCCAACGGTCGTCGGGCGTGACCGAGATTGAAAAGAAATTGCCGTTGTCCGCCACCAGCGCGCCGTACTTTTTTAGCGCCCGCAACACGGCCTTCTCCTGCTTCGTCCAGGTCGGCGGGATGGCAAAAGACGATTTGATCCGCAGCCGCTGACCCATCGCGGGGAGATTCACGCTCGTGTTGGTCGCATGCGAAGCGAAGTGCGTCGCCGGATAGACATAGTGGTTGTAGCGCGTCCGTTTGACCACGATCCGCAGCGCATGCTCGACCATGCCACGTTCACATTCATCAAAGCGTGGCAGCGCGGGGAACATCGGCAAACCCGCGGCGTCCCCGGATGTCCAACCGGCTGGACGCAGCCCGTTGGCGTTAAGGTTGAACTTTGCACCGTTGGACGCTTCCCAGTTATTGTCCACCCGCCTGGCTTGCCACGTTTCCCAGATGAGACCGCTGCCGGGTTTCACAACGATCGCATGCCGGTCGCCGCCCCAATCGTTCACATCCTCCTGCCACTGCGACAGAGTTTGTCCTTCCGTCTCGGCCGGCCAGGTCTCCACCGGCATGTTTGACGGGATCGGATAAAGCGCATCAGGAAATGTCCCGCCGTCAAGATCGGATTCGTCCGGGTAGTCAAAGAGATGGATCGGCAGCGTCGGCTGGGCATCCGGCACGAGGACAAAATTCATCTCCTTGAACGCCCGCAAGGTTCGCCGGGTTGCCGCAAGATCGGCATTAATCTGGGTGATCATCGCATCCGAATTCCCCAGCAACGGTCGTTGCGAGATGTCTTCGTTCCACGGATTTGTCACCGGGAAAATCTGCATCGCGGCCAACACCGCATCGGCATTCGGGGTGTTGAACAAGGTGGCATCCGTGACCGGTGGCAATAGGCCAAGAATTCGGCCTTCCTGATTGATGCGCTCCGCCCGCACGGACAACGCCAGGAGGAGCAGGAGCAGACCTATTAACCCGCGCGCCATACGATACTGAGACAAACGCATTCCCTCAGAGAGCAATCGCAAGGCCAGCCAACGCTTTGGCAAAACCGTGGTACAATCGTGCCGTTGGGAGGGTGCGCCGTCTGGATTTCCACCGTTGCCTGTCCGATAAGCGTAATGCCCGAAGCGAGGGGTCGCGCGGACTCCTCCGGGCGCCAGCCATGCCGAAACGTCCGAATGCGCTTTGAACAATCCGGGCCGTCCCGAGTCAAACTCCTCATGAAACAGGAGACGCCAAGTGTTCGCGCCCGGGCCCTCAAGTTGTGGCGACAAGAAATCCGCCCGCTGTTCCTCCTCGCGCTCGCCGTCTTCGCCGTGCGGTCCTCGCTCGCCGACTGGAATGACGTGCCGACCGGCTCCATGCGTCCCACCATTCTCGAAGGAGATCGCGTCTTGGTTAACAAGCTGGCCTATGATCTCAAAGTGCCGTTCACGGCCTGGCGCCTTGCCGCGTGGGGCAACCCGCAGCGCGGCGACATCGTGGTTTTCTTCTCGCCGCACGACGGCAAACGCCTCGTCAAACGCGTCATCGGCGTGCCGGGTGACACCCTTGAGCTGCGCAACAATGCACTCGTGCTCAACGGACAGCCGGTCGAATATCAACCCATCGCCGAGGAAATCCTGCGCGACATTCCTGCCAGTGAACGCACGAGCCGGACTTTCGCCAGCGAACAACTCCCCGGGCAAGCCCATGCCGTCGCCGGTTACCCCGCCGCACCGGCCTTGCGCACCTTCGCCCCGCTGCGCGTGCCGGAAGGCCAATACTTCATGATGGGCGACAATCGCGATGACAGTTTTGATTCCCGCTACTGGGGAACGGTGGATCGCAAACAGATCGTCGGCCGGGCCAGCGCCGTTGTGCTCTCAGTGGACAAGAACCATCACTGGTTGCCCCGTTGGCAACGCTCGCTATCTTCCCTGCGCAGCGAGTAATCTTTGCTCGTAAAGCCGGCCGTTCTGAATCATAGGCCGGTCGTGGTCACCGAGGCGCGCTCAGTTCCCGCTTCCGCGCCGCTAGTCTGCGTGGGTGAATCTGCATGGCGTTACCCGCGCCTACCAGAAGGCAATCGCCACGAGCCCTATATCAACGGTCATCCCCCCACATTTGGGGGATTGCGAGAGGCCGCCGTGAAATTGGATGATGAGGCCGGTCAATCAAATGAAAGCCTTGGCGAAAACCAAATCCGAACCCGGTCTGCAGCTTGTGGAAGTGCCGGAACCGCAGATCGGAATTAACGACGTTCTCATTCGGGTCAACCGCACCGGCATCTGCGGAACCGACCTCCACATTTATAAATGGGATGCGTGGGCGCAGCGGACGATTCCCGTGCCGATGGTAGTGGGGCATGAGTTTGTCGGCGAAATCGTCGCCGTCGGCTCCAATGTGAACGACTTTCGCCTAGGCGATGTGGTCAGTGGCGAGGGGCATGTGGTGTGCGGTCGTTGCCGTAACTGCATGGCCGGCCGTCGCCACCTCTGCGCGGACACAAAAGGCGTCGGGGTGAACCGGCCGGGCGCGTT
>JADLHS010000136.1 GCA_020848635.1 Limisphaerales bacterium | reverse complement strand
TTTGGCGCAATCGCTCTCCGACGAGATTGTCCGGCTGCGGAATGAGTCGGAAGCCTACACCGTCGAACTGGGTCGCGTGGATGGCAAGCTCAAGGAGCTGGCCGCCGGGGATCGAGAATTCGCCCAATTCAACCCGGACCTGGAGCGTGCCGCGATTCAGAGCCTCAAGCAAAAAGCCCGCAATCTGGACGACCAGTTGCGCGACGCCGAGAACCAGCCGCGCGCCAAGGCGGTTGAGCGCCGCGACATCTTTGCGGGCTTGGTTCGGGAGAAGGAGCAGACCATCGCCCGTTACGATAAGGTCGTGATCACGGCCCTACGCAAACATTTCAGTGACGACGAGCTGAATCCTCTCTTTCGGCTGCTCAATCCCGAATTGCTGGAGTATCCCATCGCCGCCGGGAGCATTGAAGTTCATCGGCGGCCGGAACTTCTGGCCACGCTGCGCGGGCTGATTTCCAAACTGACCGCCGATGCCTATCACGACGATAATGTTACGATTTCCTTCCGGGGCGCCGGGGCGCCGGTGGCGCGCGTGGCCAATATCGAAACCATTCGCGAACGGATGGTGGAAGACCAGCAAAGTCTGGATCGCTGGCAGAAAATCCTGACCGCTATCGAACAGCGCGAAGCTCTGGAAAAGGAGAAAAAGGAAATCACGGAGGAGTTGGACGGCACGCCGAATCGCGAGGGGAAAATCCGCCGGCTGTTTCGCTACGAGGAACATCAAACGGCCAAGCAGCAGGAAAAACGGTTGCAAGTCGAGTTCAAGACCATTGATGACACCATCAAGGCCGCCAAATCTCGTATCGGCAAATTGGAGGCCGACCAGCGCAAGGCCGCCAAAAGCGCGGATGCCACACAGTCATCCATTCTCAAAAAAGAGGATGAGTATGGCTTGTACTGTCTTAAACATGATGAGCAACGCACTGGCTCTTCTGTTGCAGCAATTCGGCGTGCCACTTTTCCAACTGCCCAACCACGGTCTGAATGCGGGTGACTTGCTCAATTTTCGCCACTCCGACTCGTGCGGCGAAGCGATCCCCGAAATGCGTGTCTGGCAGTTGAACGACCATGTCTTCGGCGTTGCGGTTAATGTGTTCGCCGAACTTCTTGAGCACCTCGATGGCGGTGCGGATTTGGGCTGTGGATGGAGTTTGCATAATCAGACGTTGAGGGAGCGGGATGGTTTGTGCGCGAGTTCTTGCCAATGTCCTGGTCGGCGATTGGAAAGCCACTGTGCCCGTCTAAGTTCATTTGCCGCGACCGGATGCGCCCACGGTTCACTGAATCCGAGTCGGGCGGCTTCTTCCTCGGCGGCGATCTTTGTGGGAGCTTCAACCACGGTGCGAAGTGGATCTCCCATCACGCGGGCATGTTCCCGGTCGGTGTGGTAAATGTCCCACCGTTGGTTGCCCGGCTTCAGAGTCGCGGTCTTGCTCATGGAGGCAGTTCATCACAATCCGAGGGAGCAATGGTGTGTCTGGCACACAAAGACCGCGCGCAGTCCGTGTAGTGTCCGGGATGTGGTCACGGCCAAGACGCAATATAACCTGAAGAACGCGCTGGAATACTTCGAGGAACACCTTTGCGTCGGCGATTACTACGACGAAGGGCAGCGCGTGGCCGGCGAATGGGTTGGCGTGGGGGCGGAGCGGCTCGGATTGGCCGGAAAGGTCCGCGCCGATGATTTTCTGCGGCTGTGCGAGAATCAGCATCCGGGCACAGGCGAGAAGCTGACTCAACGCCAGAACACCACGCGGACTGAAGGCGACAAAAACACGGCCAATCGGCGGATATTCTATGACTTCACTTTTTCACCACCAAAGTCGATTTCCCTCGTGGGTTTCCTCGGCAATGACGAACGGATTTTTGAGGCTCACACGCGGGCGGTGCAGGCAGCCTTGATGGATTTCGAAGCTTTCGCGGCAACTCGTGTTCGCATGGGTGGTGTGCGAAGCGAGCGGCGCACCGGGAATTTCGTCGCCGCGCAATTCACCCATGACACCTCCCGCGCCCTCGACCCGCATTTGCACACGCATTGCATCGTGTTCAATGCGACTTATGACGCCGTGGAAAATCGGTGGAAGGCACTTGAGAATTACGAACTACTGCGGGCTAGGAAATTCGCAGAGAACATCTATTACCATGAGTTTGCCCGTGACTTGAAGGCTTACGGGTATCGGATTCGCAACTTGCCACGCGGTGATTTTCAGGTTGAGGGTGTCTCCGAAGAACTCTGCCGGCGCTTTTCCAAACGCGATGCGGAGATTGACGCAGCTTTGGCGAAACTGCTGGCGGACCACCCAGAACTTTGTGGGGCAAATATCGCGGAACTCCGCGCGAAGCTCGCCACGGAAAAGCGGACCCGGAAACAGAAAGATTTGAGCCGGGACGAACTGCGGCAACTGTGGGAGGCGCAGTTGAGCAAATCCGAAAAGGCTTCGCTGCGCCAGCTTTCAGGGCAGTCGAAGCATGATGCAAAAGAAGAAAACCGTGTCAGTGTTGGCGAAGCGGTTCAATGGGCGGAGGAACATCTGTTCGACCGTAACTCGGTCGTGTTGGAGTGTCAGTTGTGGCAGGAGGCATTGGGCCGGGCGCGTGGTGAAAGGTTTTCGGTTTCCGACCTCAAGGAATTCACCCAGCGGCGTGGCTATATCCGGGACAAAGCACGGCCAGGTGAAGTGACGCTACGGGAAGTTTTGTTGCGCGAATGGGAAATCGTTCAGACTGCGAAAGAGGGCGTTGGGGATTGTCTCCCCCTGGTAGCGAATCCTCGTCCGGTAAATCCGCAACTCGACAACGAACAGCGCC
>JADLHS010000135.1 GCA_020848635.1 Limisphaerales bacterium | reverse complement strand
GCAGGAATCAATCAGCAGGCCGGGGTGGCGGCGACGCAGTGCGTCCCAAAACTCAAGGTAGCCGGTCACGTAATGATTCTCGGTGATGCCCTGACGGTCTTCGCGATCCGTGCGACACCAGAAATTCAGCGGGTCCACGTTGTAATCCTGCCGGTAGAGATCAATGCCCTGTTCGGTGAGCATTCGATCAACGTGATTGATGAGCCACGCCCGCGCCTCGGGCTGGCCGAGGTTGAGCAGCTTCTGGCCCGCCCCGCTGCCGAGCAACCACGCGGGGTTGTTCGTATAGAGAAACGTGCCGGGGGTGACGCGTTCCGGTTCGAACCACACGATGCTCTTCACCCCTTTCGCATGGGCGTGATCGGTGATCGCTCGCAAGCCGCGCGGGAAACGGGCCGTATCCACCTCCCACGTGCCGACCTGGGGCCAGCCTTTGCCGTAATGAAAATACCAACCGGCGTCCATCCACCAGTAGTCGGGGTTCAACTTTTCCTCGAGGTAACGATCAATGAACAGTGTCTGGCTCGCCTCGTCCGCCTGGATCATCTCACCGAACTGGTGCGAACTGCACGGCGTCAGCAGCGGACGCGGAGCTTCGCCACCTGGACGCGGAATGTTGTGCGCCACCATCCAACGCCGCCAAACATTCTGGGCGCGCAACCAGTCACCGCCCTTCCAAAACTGGAGCACGACGAGCGGCGTGCGAATTTCCTCGCCGGGTTTCAGCCGCAGATGTGTACGCTCCTGACCGGCGACCAGGTGCAGCCCGCGGGCGGAGTCACGCGTGAACTCGGCAAACCATTGTCCCGGCCAGCCGACCACCGCGATCACGCCTTCATCCTGCCATTCCAGATTGAAATAAGGGAACACCTGCCCGAGCGGACGCCCGGCTGGGGGGGCAAACCGCAGGTTCTGCTTCGCGGCAAGCGTGGTCGTCAGCGGTTCGAAATCGTCCGAGCGCACGGAGGTTCCCTTGTGATGATGCAACGTGAACTCGCGCGAACCGCTGCGCTCGATGTGCGTGTCGAGCGCGAGAATATCTTCGAGGAGTGGCGAGTCCGTTGCACCGGTGTTCTTGAAATAAACTGTCCACTCAACCGTCGGAAAGTCGGCGTATTGAAAGCCAACGAGCCGCACCAGCAAACCGGTGGCCGGGTCGGTCCAGATCAGTTCGTAGCCGCCGACTGGCGGAGGCACATTACTGCGAGTGAGGTCGGCCTCGTCGCCGCGCCGGCCCGGAATCGTCTTCCGTTCGAGTTTCCACGTCTTAAACAGATCGGTGGAGGACTTCCCATCGTAGGTGAATGCAAACGGCGGGGCGGTGGTAAGCGGCGCGCGCGCTCCGTTTTCCTGCAACGCCAAATCGGTGAGCCAGAGTTCGCGGCCGTCAGCGAGAATGACTTTCGCGTCGACCCAATCAGCTTGATCGCAGGAAATGCCGTCGGGCGTTTCGTCAACCCGCAACTCGAACTCCGTCACACCATTCAGCTCCACATTCACCGGCTTGGCCGCCATGCCTTCGTGCATCACGCCGGAGCGGAACTTTTCCACGCCTCCTACGTGAATCGAAAAATCCACACTGCCCCGCCCGCCACTCGTTTGTTCATTGCTGTCCACCCCCGCGAGCGCCGTGATTGTCTTGCCCGCACCGGGCAACCGCACGATCAGCTTGCTTGGTGCGTGACAGAAAAGACCGTGGTTGAATTCGTGATCCCCGAGGTGCATCGGTCGGCCGTTACGGCCGTTTTTTTGCACCGCGTCGTGATTCGCCAGAACGAGAATGGCCGGCTCAGGGTTTGGCGCCTCAACCCGGCCCGCGAATTTCGCGGTCGCCCAGCGATGGGCATCCGCGATCTCAGCCGGGGCAGGCAGCGTGGACTGCGCGCGGGTGATGTGGAGAGGGAGAAGCAAGGCGACGATTGCAAGGGTCCGGGGTTTCATCTGGATTTGTTTCAGGTGTCGCCGTGGATCCGGCGACGGCGATTATCCCACTGCCTGTAAAGCCAAGGAGGCACACCGCGATAGTACCCGTTCGCCGTCGCTTGGCAATCATTCCACCCGGACTGGGAAGCCGAGGCAATGAGTCGCACGAGCCAGGCCACCGATGCGCCCGGCGCGAACCAATCGCCTCTTCGCTTGAAGTGAAAAGCTCGCCCGGTATGCTCTCGCTTTGCAAGGCGCACGGAACGATGCCGCGCGTGGCAGGCAGTTGAGAATCAAGATGACCACCAGAAGAAAGTTGATTGTGACCGGAGCAAACGGCTTTGTGGCGGGCAGCGTCGTGGCGCAGGCGGGCGAGGAATGGCAGGTTCACGCGGTCTCGCGCGGCGAGCCCCTCCTCCGGCGTGACCAACTCTCCTGGCATACCTTCGATACCGAATCACCGGAAGCGTTGACCCGGCTTTTTCTTGAAGTGAAGCCGGACGCGTTGATTCACACGGCCGCGATGGCGGACATTGATTTTTGCCAGACCCATCGGGAATCGGCGTACGCCGTTAACGTGGGTTTGACGCGCACGCTAGTTGACCTCTGTCGTGCCACCGGAGCCAAGCTGGTGTTCTGTTCCACGGACACCGTATTCGACGGCGAACATGCGCCGTATGGCGAAGATGCGCAGCCCGGCCCGATCAACTTCTACGCCGAAACCAAGGTGGCGGCGGAACAAGCCGTGGCCTGCCTGGGGGCGCAGGCGGTCATTGCGCGGTTGTCGCTGGTGATCGGCTTGCCTGTCCTGGGCGCGGGAAATTCATTTCTGGCCCGTATGATCGCCAGCTTCACGGACGGTCGCGCGGTCGCGGTGCCGGAGCATGAGGTGCGCACGCCGGTGGATGTCATTACGGTGGGGCGGGCGTTGCTCGAACTCGCGGCGGGCCGGCACCACGGAATCTTTCATCTCGCCGGCCATGACCGGCTGAGCCGATTCGCAATGGCGCAACGGATCGCGGCACGGTTCGGCTTTGCCAAGGAACTGGTGCTTGCGCAGGCGGTTGCCACCGCGGCCGGCCGGGCGGCGCGTCCGCGCGATGTTGCGCTCCGCAACGCCAAGGCTGGCGCCGAACTCGAGACACCCATGCGCACGCTCGACGAAGGACTTTCTTTGATTCTGAAAATGTCGGAGACTCCGGTTTTATGAGCGCGCCAAAAATCAAATTCGATCTGCAAATCAAGTACGGCTCCGAATACGGTCCCGACGAGGAGCGTGCGGTGCTGGACGTGTTGCGCCAGGGCGCGCCCACGAGTGGCGACGCGTGCATCCAGTTTGAAAAGGAATTCGCGGCCTACTGTGGAACCGCGCATGCCCGCGCGGTCAGCAACGGCACGGCCGCCCTTTTCCTGTCCCTCGTGGGGCTGGGGATAAAGCCGGGCGACCGCATCCTGACGACGCCGATGACATGGATTGCCACCGCCGCCGCCGGCGTCACGCTGGGGGCGGAAGTGGATTTCGTGGATGTTGATCCCACGACTTGCAACCTCGATGCGCGGGAACTGGAAGCCAAGATCACTCCGAACACGAAAGCGATTCTTCCGGTGCACCTCTACGGCCAATGCTGCGACATGGATGCAATTCTCGCCATCGCCGCGCGGCACGGCGTGGCGGTAGTCGAGGATGCCTGCCACGCGGTCGGGGCCGAATTCAAGGGCCGCAAGGCCGGCAGTATGGGCGCGACCGGCTGCTTTAGTTTCCACGAGCAGAAGAACATTTCCACGCTCGGGGAGGGTGGCATGGTGGTGACCAACGACCCCGCCCTCTTTGAACGAATTGCGCTCTATCGTTCGCATTGCACGCGGGTGTATGGCAGCAGCACCAAATACTGCACGCTTGACGAAGCCCGCTTCCCGATGGGCCAGCGGTTTTGGTGGCAGGATTTCGACGACTGCGGCTACAACTTCCGCCTGACCGACGTTCAGGGCGCGGTCGGCTCGGTGCAGTTGCGGAAGCTGGATACGCTCAATCAACGTCGCATTGACAACGCCGCCTACATTTCCGCGGGACTGCGCGACGTGCCCGGAATCACCCTGCCCACCGTGCGGCCCGGCGGTAAACACGTCTTCCACCTCTACCCAATCCAGATTGATCCCACAAAGTTTGGCCGGACGAAGGACGATTTCATCTACACGATGCTCCACAACCGCGGCGTCAAGGTGGGCGCGCATTACACGCCGCTCCACTATGCCACCGCGTTCAAGAATCGGGGGTTCCGAAAGGGCCAGTTCCCCGTAGCCGAAGCCGTGGCCGAGCGTTTGGTGACGCTCCCCATCAACCCCCGCCAATCGCGCGAGGCGCTCGACTATCTGATCGAGAGCGTGCGGAGTTTGCGTCGTGGCTAAACCGCTGGTGGCACCGGGAAACACCGCCTTGTCACCCGGCCAGGTGACCTGGCGCTGGCGCATTCTGATCTCCACGTACCTGGCCTACGGCGGTTTTTATCTCACGCGCAAGGCGTTCACGATCTGCAAGACCACCATTGCGAAGGACCTCAACTGGGAACTCGGCGACACCGCGCACATCTGGACCGCCTACCTTGTGGCCTACATGTTGGGCATGTTCATCAACAGTTTCATCGGTCGCCGGTGGGGGCCGCGGGTATTGCTCCTGGGGGGACTCGGATTATCCATCGCGTTCAACGTCATCTTTGGCTTTGCCAATTCATTTGCCACGTTTCTCGTCTTCATGTTCTTCAACGGTCTGGTCCAGGCCGCCGGCTGGCCCGGGAGCGTCGGCGCCGTGTCCCAGTGGCTGCGCCGCGCCGAGCGCGGCACGATCATGGGCGTGTGGTCCACGAACTATCTGTTCGGCAACATGCTGGTCAAATCGCTGGGTGGCTTCCTGCTCGGCAGCCACGGCTGGCGCTGGTCGTTCTGGGGTTGCACGCTGCTGAGCTTCGGGGTCTGGTGGATCATCTATCTCTGGCAGCGCAACCGTCCGCAAGACGTCGGGCTCGAACCCATCGTGAATGAACAATCAACCGAGGCCCGGGCGGTAACCGCGTCCCAGGCGGATCACGTCACGTTCAAGCAGTACGCGCAGTTGGCGATGAACCCGATCATCCTGGCAATGGGCGCGAGTTATTTCTGCATCAAGTTTCTCCGCTACGCCCTCGACTCCTGGCTGCCCGCCTTCCTGAATATCCAGGGCTTGGATGTCGCCCGGGCGAGCTATTACTCCCAAGTGTTCGACCTCGCTGGCGTGGGCGGCGTGATCCTGGCGGGCTGGGCCCTGGATCGCTGGTTCCGCGGCAACTGGGCCGCGGTCGGCGCCTGCATGGCCGTCGGCGTGATCGTGGGTTACGTTGCGGTCATCCAACTCGGTGGGAGTCCCATTGCCGTCGCCCTGTGTTTCGGGCTCGTGGGCTTCATGCTTTACGGACCGGATACGCTGCTCTGCGGAGCGGCTTCGGTTCAGGTCGCGGGCGAGAAAAATGCCGTGGCGGTGGCCGGCCTCGTCAACGGCATCGGCAGCATCGGTCCCATCGTTCAGGAGCAGGTCATCGGGTGGCTGGTGCGCGGCCATGTCCAGGAAGGCATGCGGAACACCAATCGTCTGGCCCTGGCAATGAGCATCCTTATGACTTTACTGCTCGCGGCAGTTGCTTGGCACTTGCACGTCATTGAACGGAAACGCCGGACCTCTCAAATCACCTGAATCCACAACCATGACTATGAATCGCCGCCATTTTCTCCAAACCGCCGCCCTCGCCGCGACGGCGCTGCCCGTGACGACGCGTGCATTCGCCGCCACATCCCCAACGATCCACCCCGACCGCGACGGCATGTTGCGGGTGCGGGGTAAGCGGGAATTTATTCTCGGCCTCTACCAGGTGCCGAAGCACGACGGCGCCTTGCGGGAGGCGGGCGAGGCGGGCTTCAACTTGATCAACCGTGGCGCCACGCGCGCCGCCTATGACGAAGCCCACGCACTCGGGCTATGGGGTTGGAGCGCGCTTGGCTCGCTGCCAGCGGAAAGACGTGCCGACGCGGAGATTCGCATGAAACAAACCATCGAGACTCTCCGCGATCATCCCGCGCTGCTGTATTGGGAAACCGAAGACGAACCGACGTTCGTCTGGAACGAACCGCGGAAACAGCGCGTGCCGGCGGAACAGATCAATGCCACGGCGGCCTTCATCCGGCGGCTGGATCCTGCGCACCCGCTTTACCTGAATCAGTCCCCCACGAATCTCGTTTCCACCCTGCAAACCTACAATCCCGGCGCGGACATCGTGGCCACGGACATTTATCCCGTCATCCCGCGCGGCATTCGCGAGATGTATGCGCTCTGGCCCGATGGCCGGCAAGGCGACCTGCTCAACGACACGCTCAGCCAGGTCGGCCAATACGCCGACAAAATGCGCACCGTGGCCGGGCCGCACCGCGCCGTCTTCACGGTGTTGCAAGGCTTCGCGTGGGAAATGCTCCGGGAGAAAGACCGCAACCCGGCGATGGTGCTTTACCCGACCGCCGCGCAACTCCGCTTCATGGCATGGCAGTCCATCGTGCATGGTGTCAACGGCTTGGTGTGGTGGGGACTTGCCTACACGCCGCCCGAAGCGCCGCTGTGGAACGACCTGAAAACGGTGGTTCGCGAACTCGCGCAATTCCGCGCCGCCCTCGCCGCGCCGCCCGCGAAGCTGTCGCTCAAACTAACCTATCACGACACCGGCCACAGCCTGGATCGGGGCATCGAATGGCTCGCAAAGCCGCTGGGTCGCGACACGCTGCTCATCGCTGTAAACGCCGACAACAATCCGGTGGAGGTGACGTTTGAGGGGTTGGGTCGCTACCGACGCGTCGAATCCCAGTTCGGATCGACTTCATTTGTGTGGACGAAAGGCGGCTTGCGCGAACAGTTTGAACCCTTCGGCACGCGTGTCTGGCGGCTGAGCGCGAGATGAACTCTCCTCGCCAACTCATCAGTTACATCGCCCCGGGCGCGCCGGCGACGCGGCGGCCGGCCGAGGGGAACGAGCCTTTCCTGCGCCCGGAGATCGGGTTCACCCCGGCATGGTACCGCCAACACCTCGACATCAACTTCGGCGAGCGCTTCCACACCCACCCAGCCTACCGCCGCGACTGCGTTGTGAAAATGCGCGCGGAGCTGAAGCGCCGTTTTCCCACAACCCGGATCGGCGGCCTTGACCGCCCGGCCGCGCCGCTCGATCTGTTGACCGGCACTTACGGCGCGGGCACGGTCGCCGCGATCTATGGCGTCCCCATCGTTTATGCGGACGACAACTGGCCCAACTGCGCCCACAATTACCTGACCGACGAACAACTCGCGCGGCTCGAACCGCCCGAGCTCGACCGCAATCCGCACTTTGCCCAATTGCTGGACCAGGTCGAATGGATCGCGACGGCCGAGGGGCGCGTCGAGGGTTTCATCAACTGGCAGGGCGTGCTCAACAACGCGCAGCGACTGCGGGGCGAACAACTCCTGATGGACATGATCGAAGAGCCCGCCAAAGCGCAACACCTGTTCGCCTGTGTTTGTGAAACGATGATTCAGGCCCTTCGGCGTCTGCACGAAGGCCAGCGCGCCAGCGGCGTGGACGTGCGCTTTGCGACGGTGAGCAATTGCCTGGTGAATTTGATTTCGCCAAAGGTTTATCGCGACCTGCTCCTGCCGTTCGATCAGCAACTTGCCGCCGTTTACGGCAGCATCGGCATTCATAACTGCGCCTGGAATGCCACGCCGTACCTTGAGGCGTACGCCGAAGTGTCGGGGGTCGGCTACATTGACCTGGGCATCAAGTCAGATTTGGTGCGCGCCAAGGCGCTGTTTCCCGCCGTGCGCCGGGCGGTCATGTACACCCCCATGGATGCCGCCAACAAAACCCTGCCCGAGATTGCCACCGACTTCGAGCGCATCGCCCGGGAGTATGCCCCGTGCGACATCGTCATTGCCGACGTTGAAGCCGGCACCCCCGACGCGCGGATCATCGAGCTGGTTGAGCTGTGCAAGAAGCTTTCCGTCTCGAGCCATGCACTTCCAAGCGGTTAATGACTCGGTTGTGCAACCGAACTTGAACCACGATAAGGCGGGGTTTGGAGCTTGATGCAACCTGGCGGCTGGCCGCTGGCGCTATTTGCGAAGCGGCGCGTCCGCAGATTTCATCGCTTGCCGGTTGGCCCAGAGTTCGATGGCGCGCAGCACGCGCAGCGGGTGGTCGGTCGAGATCACGTCAATTCCCCAGTCTATCGCTTGTAGGTAATCCTCGACGCGCTCGTGATCGCCCATTGAGTCGGAAAACACCTTGACTCCCGCCGCATGATTACGGGCAATCAGGTCTTGGGAAAGAATGTCCCAATCCGCATCCACCCCGTACGGTTTGAATTTCGCGGCCAGTTCGGCGAACGCCTCCGGCTTGCCCAGCGGAGCCAATCCGCGGATCTGCGGATTGATGGCCTTGAGCTGCGCGAGATATTGGGGTGATTGATAGACCACGGTGCGGTCAACGACCTTGTAGTGTTCCAATGCCGCCGCCAAGGCGGCGGGCGGAATTACCTTGGCGTCGAAGTAAAAGCCGATTTTGCCGGCAAATTCTCCAAGAAACTCGTCCATGGTCGGCAGCGGGGTCTGGGCAAACGCTTGACCGAATTTGACGCCGGCGCTCAGTTTGCGGGCGCTGTCAGCGGTGATCTGGTCAATGGGCCCTGTCCCGTCGGTGGTCCGATTGAGACGTGAATCGTGCAGCAAGAAGTAAGCGCCGTCTCTTGTGGTCCGCACGTCGAACTCGACGTAGTCCGCGCCGAGACGCACGGCCTTGGCAAACGCGGGCAGTGTATTCTCGGGCGCGTAACGATTGGCGCCGCGATGCAGCGCCAGCCCGACCGGCCGTTTGGGGACTCGCCGCCACAGGGCGTGGGCCAGCAGTTCCTCGGGTAGATCGGTCTGGAGCCAGTCGGCGCCCGCATCAATAGCCCGGTCCCACATCGCCGGTTGATCCCACCGGTCAAGCACTTTGGCCTGGACCTTGATGCCGGCGTGCCGAAACGCTTGAACGATCGCCGGCGGCAAATCGGGGGCGTCAATCTCCACGGCGGCCAGACCGTTGGTCACCGCCCACTCCGGCCCGCCGCAACCGGGCCGCCACTTGGTCATGGTGGCCACCTTGCCCTCCGTGCCGCGGCTGAGTTGCCGCGCCGGCTCCAAGCTGGCATAAACCACCACCTGGCGGCGCAGGCCGGACTCCAGGATTTCCTCCGCCAGATGACCCGGATGCACGTCCTTGCAGTCGAGGTAAAGATTCAACCGGTCCTTGCACAGCGAAAAGCATTCGGCCAACGACAGCAACTGTTCTCCCGCAAACCGCGCCGCAAAGCGCGCACCCACGTCCACCTGGCGCAATTCCGCCAGCGTGTGTTCGTTGATCTTCCAGACCTTGCCGGCGGCGTCCGTGAGGCTCGCGTCGTGCGAGAGAATGTGCTGGCCATCTTGCGTCAAACGGACGTCCACTTCCGCCCACTCAAGGCCGTCCTCGATACACCGCTGCAGCGCCGGCCGCGTGTTCTCGGGCGCCTGGTGGGATTGGCCGCGATGGACCATCACTTGAAACGGGCGCGGGGGTTGGAGGGGTTCAAAAAATGAAAACTCGGTCGCCTGGCCAACGGCCGCAGAGGTGATAAGGACCACGAGCGAACGGATGAGCAGCATAGAATTCGAAGGGTGGTGACACGGCGGCTTGGGCCGGCATTCAAATGAAGGGAAACACATGGTCAAGGGGCCCGGCGGTTTACTTAGGGACACAATAGAGCAGCCCGGGGTTACGGCTCGCCTCCTGATCAAAAGTGAGCAGCGAAATCCATTGCACCCGCGAGTCGAATCCTAGAATACCCGCCCCTTTGCCGTGGCGATTTCCAATGCCCTCCTCGGCGTTGGGTTTCTGGCTGGCGTCAAGTCCCGGGTTGTAAGCGTAGAAGGTCCCGTAGTTGTTGACTTTGGGTTCCCACTGCACATAGGCGGAGGGGTTAAACTGGCTGATTTTGTATTTTGGTTTGCTGAGGTTGCCGAAACCGCAGACCGCCCCGTTCATGATGTAACTGGAAACCCGCTGCTTGCGGTTGATGAAATCCTTGTTTTCCTTCTTGTCGAGCGGGCAGTAATACACCTGCCGATTGCCGAGGTAAGGATAGTAAACCCCGGCGAGAATGTTCGAGATGGCCAGAGTGTCGGGATTATCCACCAGGACGCCCCCAACCAGTTGAAACGGGTCCGGCGCCTGCCCTTTGTAGGGCGCATAAATCCAACTGGGGCCGTAGGAGTTGTACCATTGACACCAGGCCAAGACATCATTGTTGTCGTTGGTGTACATCACCATGGCCAAACCCAATTGCCGGAGATTATTCACACAAGCCGTCCGGTTCGCTTTTTCTTTGGCCTTGGACAAGGCCGGCAGCAGCATGGCGGCCAGAATCGCAATGATCGCAATGACCACCAGCAATTCAATCAACGTAAACCCGCGCTCCAGCTTGTGAAATCCGTAGGCTTTCATATTCAACCGGACATCAGCCCTCACACCACGCAGTGGTGCCAAGAGCAGTTTCCCATTCAGGGCCTGCACAACATGACCTTTGCCTGTCATTCGATCAAGTCCCCGGTCATGGCGCGGGGGACCAGCCTGCCACTGCCCCCGGAACGCCGCCTTCAGGCGACGGCAACGTGGCAATAACGGCCGCGTAAGCGCGGCGTTCCACTTCCGCCGCCGGCGCAACATCAGGGACCGGTGTCAGGATGCGCCCCTCGCCCTGTTCCATGAATTTGATGCCACCCAGTCCAACTTCAAATGGTTACGGTTGCGACCGCCCCTCGTCCTGCGAAGTTTCATAGGCCCGGACATAAACCATCCCGCCTTTCACCCAGCGGGTCGAGCCGTCACACATCTGCATGTTGACGCCCTGCGCGCCATGGTTGTCGTTCGGATCCGGAAAATTGTTCTTCGCCCCCGACCCCTGGCGGTCGCCATCAAACATCAAATAGATGTCCGACGGCCCAACCACCTGGCCGCGCAGCCCGAAGGTCGGGTACACATGGACCCACCGGCTGACCGAACGTTCCGTCTTGCGCGTGGTCCAGTTCATAAAGGCGTTGATTTCGTAGCTAATGCCGCGCAAGTCCACATTGTAGGTGCTGCTAGTTCGCGCCCGCTTGTACTCGGCCTGCACCAACATGTCCATGAGCACGGTGCGGCCGTTCGCCGGATGCCGGGTGGTGTTCGTGCCAATGAAATTATCGGTGGACGGGCAGACAAACACCGAACGGGCAACGGCCCCGGCAATATACTCCGGGTACAGCCACGTCAGATCATCACTGCCATCCGTCGGGGCGCCCGACAACCAGCCGGCGGAATTGTCCGAGGCGTAAAGCAGCGAGCCGAGGCCCATTTGCTTGAGGTTGCTCAGGCAGGCGGTGCGCTTCGTCCGGTCCCTGGCCTTGGACAAAACCGGCAACAGCATGGCCGCCAGAATGGCAATGATCGCAATCACCACCAGCAGCTCAATCAGCGTAAAACCGCCGCGGCTGGCGTTCCGTGATCGGGCTGGCATGTCAGGATTCATTTCATAGCCGGAATGGTTGGTCACCCTGCGCCGAACGCTCGACACCCAATCCGCACCTTCAAGCCGGCTCCAACCGCGCTTCGCGCGCCGACCGGCAGATTGGATTAGGTGACAAATGGGCCCAATTTCACCAGCCGTCAATAATTTTATGCGGGTAGTAAGCGCCGGTGATTGTTGGCCTCCTACCAAATACCACTTGCAAAAGTGGGTCGTAACGGGCAACTGTTTCGCATGCGTATGTTGTTAGTGTCTTCCAATCAGCGGTCGGTGGCGGGTGGGATGGATTCTGCCGAGACGGAGCCAAGAAACGGTTGTGGCCGCAACCGTGCAAGCGGCTTCACTTTAATCGAGTTGCTGGTGGT
>JADLHS010000134.1 GCA_020848635.1 Limisphaerales bacterium | reverse complement strand
GAGTGTTTGCTTGCTTCAACTGCGGTACGAGGCTGTGGCCTTCCAGTCCGGCTTTCGGCGGCAGGCCGCACAGTTCGACGAGCGTGGGATAAAGATCGAGTAACTCGGCGGGTTGCGCGCACGACGCCGCCCGGGCCACGCCGGGGCCGGCAAAAATCAGCGGCACGTGGGTTGAACGCTCCCAGAGCGTGGTCTTGCCCGTCATCCCTTTTTCCCCGAGATGCCAGCCATTGTCTGACCAGAGCACGACAACGGTATTGCGCGTCGCGCCCATGCCGTCGAGCGCGTCGAGCACCCGTCCGACCTGGCTGTCCATGAACGCCGTGCTGGCCAGGTAGGCGCGCACGAGCGGTCGCCACTGGTGCGCCGCCTTAAGCCACAAGAGGCGGGGCTCGGGCAGTTGCCAATGCAGATACCATGCGAACTCCGGCACGTCATCGCGATCATGCTCCTGGACGGGCGGCAGAACGATCTGGTCTTCCGGCGGAAAAAGGTTGAACCATTTTTGCGAGGCGAAGCACGGCACGTGCGGCAGGCGGAAACCCACCGCCACGAAAAACGGTTTGTTGGGTGGCAGGGATTTCAACTGGGCGATGGCTGCGTCGGCGACTTTCCAATCCGCCTGGTCGCGGTCGTCCTCTGGAAACACGCCCCAATCCATCGCCGCCATCTTGGCCGGGGTGGGCACGAGCTTTTGCTTTGGCATCGGCATGCCCGGCGCAGCGCCCCAGACGTTGAACTCATTCGTGCGCGATGCCGGCGCGATGGACCCGTCGTGGAACACTTTGCCAAACGTGGCTGTGAAGTAATCGTGGCGCGCGAAATACTGCGGCAGCGTGACGCAACTCTTCGTTGCGGCGACGTCGCGAATCCCGGGCACGAGGCCGTAGATGCCAGTGGTGGACGGGCGCAGGCCGGTAAGCAGGCTGCTGCGGGAAGGGTTGCACAGCGGCGCCTGCACCTGCGCGTTGCGGAACAGCATGCCGCGGGCGGCGAGGCGGTCCAGATTCGGCGTGCGGGCCTGCGGATGTCCGCCGAGGCAGCCAACCCAGTCGTTCAAATCGTCAATCGCAATGAAGAGGACGTTGGGCTGCCTGGGCGTGTCGGACTGTCCAATTGCCCACGCGCCGGTTTCCAGGAACAATGCGAGCGCAACGCCGATGAGCCTCGCAAAGCGGCGCAGCCCTTGGGTTCGGTTCATGGTAGCTAGTCTCCCACTCAGATCGGAAAAACGCGAGTCGGAAGCAGTGACTCCGGGCACTCCCAATTATGCATTTTGCTTTCCAGGGCGGGCGGTTTTGTTCAAAGCTAGTCGTGTGATTCCAAATAACTCGACCGTTTCCAGCGTGAGCTGCGGTTGTTTCAAACCAAAAAGCGGCTGCCGCTCATTTTGCAGCCTTGCATCCCGCGCCAGGCCGAAGCTCCTTTGGGCCGTTGTGTTGTTGACCTTTGTTTGTCAATCATGGGCGGAAACGGCGGCGCCGTTGAAAGCCGGGGTCGCCCGCGTGAATTTGACGCCGCCACTTGAACTGAAGGCCGCATTGGGCGGATACGGCGCCCGCCTGAGCAAGCCGGCGATCGGGGTACATGATAATGTCTGGGTCAAGGCGCTCGTCGTGGTTCGAGGCGGACAGCAATTTGCGGTCGTTACGGCGGACGTGCTGGCGTTTCCACCACAGTTCAAAGCGGCGGTGATCCAGCGGCTCGCGGCCGAAGGCTGGACGGCCGATCAAGTCATGCTGCTGCCGAGTCACGCCCACACCAGCCTGGACATGATGGCGTTGCACCCGGGGAATACGTTCGGAATCCCACAGGTTGGGGTCTTTCATAAGGCGTTGTTTGAGCACACGGCCGACCAGTTGGCCCGGGCGATCCGCGAGGCGGGGCAAAAGCCGGTTGCCGTGCGCGCCGGCACGACGATGGTTACGATTCCCGACCGGAATCGCAATCGCCGGCCCGGCGGCGCGACGCACGACACGGACCTGACCGTGACGCGCGTGGATACCGCCGAGGGGAAACCGCTCGCGGTGCTCGTCAACTGGACGGCGCATCCGACCTTTATGGACGAAGCGGACATGCTCTTTTCGGGAGACTGGCCGGGGCACTTGCAGCGCACGCTGGAGGCGCTCATCGGGCAGGGAGTCATCGCGATGTTTTACAACGGTGCGGAAGGTGACCAATCGCCCACGCCGCCGCCGGATTGTGGCAGCAATTGGGAACGCGCCGAACGCTATGGCCGCGCGATGGGGATTGAGGCCTGGCAGGTTTGGCAAAAGGTCCGTCTGGTCGAGATCAAGGTGTTCGGCTATCACACCGAGACGATCCCGCTGCCCAAACGCACATGGCATCCCGATTTCATGAAGACCGGTGGCGCAGAGTACGCTTTGAATGAAACGATGATGGAAAGTTTCCTGGAGCACTTGCAACCGACGCAGACGCGAAGCACCTGTTTCCGGATGGGTGAGCTTGTCATCCTGGGCGTGCCGGGCGAAATGGCGGCCGGGTTGGGGATGGAAACCAAGGCCAAGGCCCGCGAAATCACGCGCGCAAGTTCGGTGACGATTGGCGGTCTGGCGGATGAATGGGTGAGTTACATCCTGCCGGCGGCGGACTATCGTACGGGCGGATACGAGGCGAGCGTAAGCTTTTATGGCGAAACCCTCGGGACCACGATTGTCAACGGGGTGCTTCGCGCCGCGGAAGGGCTAAAATGACATCCGCGGACTTTGTGGCTGGCGACTGCGAATTGAGGCTGCGGAATCAACAAAGCCGCTTGCGGGCGGAACGCGACACCCGCACTCAACGACACCATGAATCAGACGCGAAAGGATTTGCTCAGCTTCCTGCCTGGTTCGAGTCGGACCCAGGTGGGTGCGGTTTGAGTGCGGAGTTTCCAAAGCCGCGTAAAGCGTGGGAGCGCGATACGTCGATCAACTTCCATTTGCACGGGGAAAAGTTGGCGCAAAACGGGGGGACAAAAACGGAG
>JADLHS010000133.1 GCA_020848635.1 Limisphaerales bacterium | reverse complement strand
GCTGCAATGGCGCGGCGTTATGACGGCAATCCGAATGTAGCGTTTATCGTTGTCGGTTCGTTTGGCATGTGGGGCGAGGGACACACGGTCTTCAGCAGCAAACTATCCGAGGAGAAAACGCTCGAATACGTGAAGAAGCACATTGACATTTACACCAAGCATTTCAAGCAGACGCAGCTCTGCATCAGCGACGACGTGGCGGGAGCTACGAAACCGGGGACGAACTTTCCGGCGACGGATTACGCGCTCTCGAAGGGCGTCACGCTGCGCGACGACAGCATTCTGGTCTCGCAAAAAAAGCCGTGGTTTCACGCGGAGATGGCGCAATCGTTCTGGCCGACGATGCCTGTGATCCTGGAGCACGAGCACTACGGCGCCATCAAGGCGCGCAAGAAATGGGACGGCAACACGCTGTTCGAAGCCATTGAGGCCTATCATGCGAGCTACATGTCCATTCACTGGTGGCCGCGGGAAGAACTCGCCGATCTGGGCGAGTCGGTCGCGCGCATCAATCGTCGTATCGGCTACCGGATTCTATTGCAGGAAATCAACTGGCCGGGCGAAACGAAACTTGGGGAACCGTTCGTCGTGGAAACTGCCTGGGCGAACGCGGGCGTCGCCCCATGCTACGGCGGCGGATTCTGGTCGTTGACGTTGAAAGATGAGAAAGGCGGAATCGCTTCGGCGCAAGTGGATGAAGGCTTCGACGTGAAGAATCTCCAGGTCACGGCGGCCACCAATGCATTGGCGGTCGAGAAGCTGCAATCGCGATTCACCGTAGCCCAACAATTTGTCGACGCGAACAGCAAGCACTCACCACCAACCAAGCCGGGAATTTACGACGTGTTCGTTTCCGTCGGCACGCGCGACGGCACGCCAAAGATTGCATTGCCTCTTGCCGGTCACGACGGTCAGCGGCGTTACAAGGTTGGTCAGATGCGGCTGACGGCCAGAAATTAGGTGCCAGGCGTTGCTTCAAGATGATCCAATTGCGGGCAGCCAGCGTGGTTGGTTGCATCTTAATGTTGCCCGGCTGTGCCAATGTTGATCCAGCCGATTCGCCGGATGTCGTCATTAATCCGTTGCCCTACGAACAGGCATTCAAGAATCCGCTCAAGGGCTTCATTGCAGGGCTGAATGGCCGGCATGAATATGCCACCCTCAGCCGAGAATATGTTCGGTGGAATGAAATCGAAGCGTCGGTTGCCGACGGCTCTGACAAAATCGTGGCCTATTCAAACCGGCGCTGGAAGGACGTCGAAAAGCGGAACATCAAGATCATCCCGCGAGTATTCCTGGAGTGGCCGGGCAAGAGTGCAGGCGCGAGTACCGGTGATCCGTACACCCCTTACGATTCCTATTTTCCGGCCGACATGACCCCACGCGATTACACGAGCGAGGCGTTCCAGCGCCGACTGGTACGCATGATCGAGAAAATGGGGGAAGCTTGGGACAACGATCCGCGCATAGCGTTTATTGAATCGGGCATGATCGGACCGTGGGGCGAGCAACATCATCCCTCGCCCAGTGACGAGGTCCAGCAAGTCATGGGGGAGGCGTTTAAGCGCGCGTTCAAGCACAAGCTCGTGATGGTTCGCTATCCCTGGCAATTCACAAACTTCACGTTCGGGGTGTATTGGGATTCCTTTGCCAACAAGGGCTGGGAGATGCGCGAGCAAGTGCCCTGGCTGGAAGGCCCACTGGCGCAGCGCTGGCAAACCGCGCCCATGGGCGGCGAGGTGGCGTTTCAAATCGGGCAGCACGATCCCAAGGAAATTCCCGCGCGCGTCGGCAAAGACCCCACCGATGCTGCGGCGAATAACAGCGAATGGGTGGCGCGATTGATTCGACGCTGGCATTGGACAGCGCTTGGCTGGATCAGCAACTATCAGCCAACCAATGCGCCAGCGGCAGTCGGTGCGGCTAGGCTTCAAAAGGCGTTCGGGTATCGGATCGTACTTGACGAGGTTCGTTATCCGGGCCGGATCACGCCGGGTGGAAAACTTTCCGTGGCGTTTGTGGTTCGCAATGTCGGGTCGGCGCCATTTTATTATTCCTGGCCCGTGGAAGTCGCGTTGCTCGATCCGACAACGCGCCAGCCGGTTTGGAAATCGACCTTTCAGAATGTGGACATCCGCCAGTGGCGGCCGGGTAACTTTTCCGACATCGGCCAGGGCATCCTGGTGGGTCAGAATAAGAAGACCCAACAATTCAAATGGAACACCGGTGGCGAATACGACCTGCCTGCCCCCCCGTTCGTGTCGAAGGAACCTTTGAAGTCCCGGATGGCATTTCCAAAGGAACATATATTCTCGCGCTCTCGATCCTCGATCCCGCAGGCAATGTTCCCGCCGTTCGCTTCGCCAGCGCGAACTATTTTCGAGGCGGCCGTCATCCCATCGGGCGCATCGGCGTGGGAGTTCGGCCGGCAAAGGTTGAATTGAATCCGAAGGATTTTGACGAATTGAAGAGTGACAATACACTTTTCTACGAAGTGAAAATGAACTGAGTTTCCGATCAAACCCGGCGCGCACGTAAATCCCATGAGCAAAACAAATCGGCGCGGCTTTTTGCGAGTCGGAATCGGCGCGCTAGCCGCCGGTAGTCTAGCTAAATTCCGGCTGCCTTACCGCGCGGACCTGCCGATCGTCTCAGATGATTTTTCCCGGCGCGGAATGGACGCGTTGCCAGCCCGAAGAGGCCGGCATGGACGGCGCCGCGCTGGCACAGGCGCGGGATTGGGTGCTTCACCAGGCGGGGGCCGAACCGCACAGCGCGGTGGTCGTGCGGCACGGGCGACTGGTTGCCGAATGGTATCAGGGCACGACCACGGACACCCAGCACCCAATGGCGTCCGTCTGCAAAAGTGTATTTTGTTCCATGCTCGGCATCGCCGTGGCTGAGGACCGCATCCACTCCCTGGACGACCGCCTTGTGGATTATTATCCCGAATTTCTCGAATGCACGGGCGAACGTGGCGCGAACGCGAAGCAATTTGTCACCGACAAGGATCGAGCCGTCACCTTCCGGCAAATCGCGGCACAGATCAGCGGTTACATGGAACCGAAGGAGCCGACAGGCAAATTGTTTCACTACCAGACCTTCGGGATGGCGACGATGATGCACGCCATTGCGAAACAATACGGCTATTACGATGCGCAGCATCCGGAATTAAAGGCGGCTGACGGGGAGTTGATCGCGAAGAAGTTGCGCGACCCCATCGGCGCAACGTGGGGGTGGCGCTACATGAATTTCAAATTCCCGGCGACAGCGAAGAATGAAATCTTCATGAACTACCCGCACCTGCTGATGACCACGCCGGACATGGCGCGGCTCGGCCATCTCTGGTTGAACGAGGGCCAGTGGAACGGGTGCTCGGTAATTCCGAAGAAGTTTCAACGTGCCGCCGTGCGCGTGCCGGAGATCACCAAGGCCAGCGTGCCGCCGGAAGACTGGAAATACGGTTACGGTCTCTGGGTGAATGATACGGTCTCTGGGTGAATGAATATGGCCGGCTCTGGCCGAATCTCCCGCGTGACAGTTACACGGCCGCCGGGGCTGGCGTACGGCTGATCTAGGTTTGTCCGAGTCTGGGATTGGTTGTGGCCCAGAATCCCGGACTGCCAGAAAAGAAATTCGATAAGGTGGTGACCCAAAGCGCGTTGTTGGAGCGCATCACGGCTGCGTGCCGGTCTTGAGCCGCAGCAGAAACATCTGTCGCGTGCCGTCTTTCGCAATCGCAGGAAATACTATTTCGCGGTTGTTACGATT
>JADLHS010000132.1 GCA_020848635.1 Limisphaerales bacterium | reverse complement strand
GGGTTCCGGTGCCGCCGGTAACGGATGCAATGACATCACCAACGTCGGACGATCCGCGCCCTTGGGTGAATAGCCGCGCACCCCCACGCCCCGCGACAGTGTCAACCGCAACAAGCCCTCGGGCAGACGATTCACCGCGATGAGTTCCTCCGCGAACTTGCCCAAAGCGTCGTCGGCGAACGGCAGTTTGAGGCCGAGAAATTCCGCGCCGCGATGGAGTCGTTCCAGATGTTGCGTCCAGCGGAATGGCTTGCCCTGCCATACGAGCAGGGTTTCAAACAGCCCGTCGCCATAGAGAAAGCTGCGATCGAACACCGAAACCACCGCGCACTCTTCGGGCACGAACTGGCCGTTGAGAAAAACGAGCATGATGTTTGTTAGGCGAACGTGAGCGGCGCGGCGAGAAGAAAAGCGGCCCGAAGCTCGGCTCAACCGCAAAAAGTCGCGTTGTCTTCAGCGCGCGTAGCTATTGGCCACCGGTCCTCGACGGTGCAGACGGGACCGAAGGGACGGTGCAATGATCCGCACCCTGGATTATCATTTCCCGCCATTTTCGTCTCGCGGCTGGCGTCGCGTATCGTTCCTGCCAACTTTCGTTGGGGTTAGCCAACGCGGAACGAGATACGGGTGATCATTTCGCGACCGAAGCTGTGTTGCAAGCGGTCAAGGATTTCCTTGCGGCGGTAGCGGACGATTTCACTGAGCCAGGTGCTGTTGTCCACGTTCACGAAAAGCGTGCCTTTACGCAAACCGACGGGCTGCGCGTGGGCGACGATGGTGGGGTCAATGAGGTTGTTCCAGACTTGGACGACCTCGATTTCCGCCCGCTTTTGTTCGATGTGCAGACCGGAAAAAAGCTTCGGCATCACGTCGCCGGCAGAACGGGCACAACTGGTCTGCGCGATTTCGAGCGGCGTCCAGTCCGCGCCGCGCCATTGGGCAAGGATGCGCTGCCGGGCGCTGCGTTGCAGCGGGCCGCGCGGGGGGGTGCGTTTGGGAAGCGGGGGCAACATTACTTCCATCCCAATTTTAGTCTGCTCCAAGGGTGAGGCAGAGCGAGATGACGACTAGCATTAAAGGTGAAATTATGAAGCGGCCGCTTCAGCCGCCTCCGCGGTTTCGGCTGGGGGCGGGGGTTTCGCTTCCGGGTGTTCATCCAGCACGAGGACGCCATGAGGCGGAATATCGTAGTTGCCGGAGAAGGTCGTGCCGGTGAGGAAATCATGCATGGGCTTATAGAACTGAATGCGCACCGGCGTGTTCTGGTGGTTGAGCAGGAAGAAGATCTTCGTGTCGTCCGATTGGCGCAGGCTGACTTCAATGTTTTCCGGCACTTTGAGCAGGGGATGGAGGTTGCACAATTGCCGCAGCCAGCCGACGAGGTCGTTGTAGAAATTTTGCTGGCTTACGGTGCCCACGTAAATCGCCTTGCCCAGTCCAAACGGGTGGAGGGTCATCGCGGCGCGACCCGCATAAAAGTCCTTCGAGTAGGTCGCGAGCACCTGGCAATCCTTCGGCTCGATGAGGTCGCACCAGAGGCGTGCGGAATGCAGGTGACTCGTGGGGAACGAGCCTTTGAATGTAAGATGATTCTCCTCGCCCGGGGGCAACGCGTCGAACTCCAGCACCTCCATTCCAAACAGGTCCGTCAGGTTGTGCGGATAACCGGTATCCGGCGCGATATGGTGTTCGTCCACAAGCCCGGTGTTGCAGGTGCCAATGAGCGTGCCGCCGTTTTGCACATAAAGTTTGAGGCGGTCAGCTTCGCCCGCGCTCAACAGGTGAAGCGATGGAGCGAATACGAGCCGATATCTCGCCAGGTCATCGCTCGGTCGCGCGAAGTCCACGGGTATGTTTTTGTCATGCAGCGCATTGTAGATGAGTTGAATGTGCTCACGCAGGCTGAAATGTTGGTTGGGCTGGTTTGGCTGCTGGAGCGCCCAATCGTTGTCGTGGCTGTATAGGATGCAAACCTCCGGTTCCACGCGCGAGCCTTTTAGTACCGGCGCAAGCAGTTTCAACTCATCGCCGATCTGGGCCACTTCCTTGTAAATACGGGCATCCTGGCGCAGGTGATGGGGTAAAACAGCGCCGTGGAATTTTTCCGAGCCGATGCGCGGTTGCCGCCAGCGGAAGAACAACACCGCCGTTGCACCGCGGGAAATGAGTTGATAGGTGAACAGGCGCAAGATGCCGGGGCGGATCAGGGAGTTTACTTCCTGCCAGGTGACGTTGCCGGCTTTTTGTTCCATGACCCAGAAACCCGTGTCGCCGTCGGGACTGCGCACGTCGGTCTTCTTGAGCGAGCGGAGCATGTCAATCTCGCAGGCCAGTTCGGCTGATTTGGGTTTGATGGCGGAGGTGCTTTCGATGGAAACAAAGTCAATGACGCCGGCGAGATCAAAGTGGTCGAAACGATGGCGCAGCGCGCGGAGATTGGTGGTGACCGGACACGCCGGGGTAATCTCGTGCAAGATATCCGCTTGCATCTTGACGAAGGCTACGATGGTGTCACTGCAAAACCGACACCAGTCCACGGCGAGGGCGGGATTGTGGGCGGTGGGTGCCGCCATCGGCATGGGGATTTGACTCCAGTCGGTGACGGTTTGCCCCCAATGCCGCAGGCCCATCAGGTTGTTGAGGCGCTCGATGGTTTGATATTTAAGCTTCAGCCAGTTTTGCCATTCGAGGCGGGAGCCTTCGTTGAAGGACGCTTCGGTGAAATGGCTGCCGATGCCGTTGTCAATCTGCCAGGCAATGAGCTGGGGATGATCGCCGAGGGTTTTCGCCATTTCCTCGACGATGCGTTTGGCGTGATTCCAGTAGGCGTCACTGTTCAGGCAGACGGCACGGCGCGTGCCTTCGTGTTTGATTTGGCCGCATTCATCGAGCGGAAGAATTTCCGGATGGTCCTTGGCCAGCCAAAGTGGCGGCGCGGCGGTGGGCGTGCCGAGAACGACCTGAATGTCGTACCGGCCCATAATGTCCATCACCCGGCGCAACCAGGCGAAATCGAACTGTCCGTCCGCCGGTTCGCAAAGGCCCCAGGAGAATTCCCCGATGCGGACGACATTGAAACCCGCCGCCGCCATCAACTCGGCGTCGGTTTCCCACTGCGCCTCGGGTTGTTCGGCCGTTCCCGCGTAGGGAAAGACCCACTGTTCAGGATGATAATCAACGCCGAAATACATAAGTCAATTTTGGTTGAGCTAGTGTGGCTTGCCGTTGGCTGGAATGTAACGCCGCACCTTTGCCGGCGGCAATGGAAAAGTCGTAAAATCGTAACGGGCAGATCCGCTTGCACGGAGGCCATGACTTCGGCTTGCCTTGCGTCGCGGTTCGTGTTTTTTGGAGGCATGAGACACTATTGCCTTGCCTGTTCGCTGCTTCTGTTCTGGCTGCCTCCGGCGGGGGCCGGGGAGCAGTTCGTCTTTTTCGGCACCTACACCGGCGCGAAGAGCCAAGGCGTCTATGTTTCCCGATTCGACCCTGCGACGGGCAGGTTGACCCCGCCGGAACTGGCCGCTGACATCCGGAATCCCAGTTTTCTCGCCCTGCATCCAAATGAACGCTACCTCTACACCGTTGGGGAGGCGGCCGAGGCGCAGGACAAAGGAAATGGCTCGGTGAGCGCGTTCGCAATTGATGCCCAGACTGGTAAACTCACCCTGATTAACCGGCACTCCTCCGGCGGCGGCGAGCCGTGTCATCTCGCGGTGGATGCCAAAGGAAAATGCGTCCTCGCGGCCAATTACGGATCCGGCAGCGTCGCCGTTTTGCCCATCCACGCCGACGGCAGCCTCGGCGCCCCGGCGACGACCATCCAACACACCGGGTCCAGTGTGAACCCGCAGCGCCAGGCCGGGCCGCATGCACATTTCATCTGCCCGGCGCCCGACAACCGATTCGCGCTGGCCTGCGATCTCGGCTTGGACCGGGTAATCGCTTACCAACTCGATCTCAATGGTCCTACCCTCAACCCCGCCAAGCCGGAGTTTGCCACGGTTGCACCCGGGGCTGGCCCCCGCCATCTCACCTTTTCCCCGGATGGCAAATTCGTTTATGTCATCAATGAGATGATTTCGAGCATCGTGGTGTTCCGCTACGATGCCAAGTCGGCGGCCTTGACTGAGGTGCAAACCATTTCGACCTTGCCCAAAGACGCCGCCACAACCAGCTATTGCGCCGAAATTGCCATGCATCTGACGGGTCAGTTTCTCTACGGCTCAAACCGCGGGCACGACAGTATCGCCGTGTTCGCCGTGGACCGAAAGTCGGGCCGGCTCACGAGCCTTGAATACACAACGACCCAAGGCAAGACGCCGCGGCATTTTGCCATTGACCCGACCGGGCGCTGGCTGCTCGCGGAGAATCAGGGATCGGATTCTGTGGTCCTGTTCAGCATTGATGCGGTCACGGGCAAGCTGAAGCCAGCCGGCCAAACGGTTACCGTGGGTTCGCCGGTGTGCGCGGTCTTCTTGGGCGGACGTCCCTGAGCGGTCGAGAAAATTCATTTCCTTCACCCGTTGGCTTGATTACCCTGCTCCCTGCCTTGGAAAACCGGGGCAAATTTACTGAACTAGAAAATTATGCCACTGACACATACCCGCGACCTGTTCGCCAAAGCCCTGCACGGCAAATACGCCCTCGGCGCCTTCAACGTCAACAACATGGAACTGATCCAAGCAATCGTTGAGGCTTGCGAGGAAGAAAAAGCGCCTTTGATGCTCCAAATCTCGAAGGGTGCGCGCCAGTACGCCAATCCGGTCTATCTCAAGAAGCTGATCGAAGCCGCCGTCAGTCTGTCCAACATCCCCATCGCGGTCCACCTCGACCACGGCGACACTTTTGAGTTGTGCAAGGAGTGCATTGACGAGGGCTTCACGAGCGTGATGATTGACGCCAGCCACGAGCCGTTCGAGAAGAATGTCGAAATCTGCAAGAAAGTGGTGGATTACGCCCACAAACACAATTGCTCCGTCGAGGGCGAACTGGGGATGTTGGTTGGCGCGCAACACGACGATGGCGAAGAGGGCGGTGGTTATTCCAAGGGCGGTTGCTACACGCATCCCGACGAAGCGGTTCAATTTGTCAAAGCCTCCGGCGTGGACTCGCTGGCGGTTGCCATTGGGAATTCACACGGCGCATACAAGTTCAAGGGTGAACAGCACCTTGACCTTGACCGCTTGAAAGCCATCAAGAAGGCGCTCATGGATGCTGGTTTGGGCGATTATCCGCTCGTGTTGCACGGCGCCTCCAGCGTGCCGCAGCATCTCGTGGCCGAGGTGAACAAATACGGTGGCAAAATGCCGGATGCGCAAGGCGTGCCGGAAGCCGACATCGAGATCGCCCGCCGCGTCGGTTGCACGAAGGTCAACATTGATACGGACCTGCGTATCGCCATGACCGCCGCCATCCGCAAAGTCTTTGTCGAAAGCCCCAAGGAATTTGATCCCCGTAAGTATCTCGGCCCGGCCCGGCAGGCGGTCAAAGATCTCGTCCGGCACAAGGTCAAGAACGTCCTTTGTTGTGCCGGCCACGCATTCGACTGAAGAATTCCTTCTGATTCAAAACCCCAAGCTGCACGGCTTGGGGTGTTTCTTTTGAGTCTGGTAACGCTGGCACAATGCGCGGCGCAGTGGCACTCCAAACCGTGCCGATTTAGCGCAATCACAACCAGTCGCAGCCCTCACATCCCTTCAAAACCACGAAAAGCCGCATGTTTCACTGCGTTTTCCCCATTGGCACCCTGACAGCTAATCGATGGGCAGACAGTTAAACAATACAACCAAACAATACAACCGAAGGAAACAAAATGAACATTGCACAATGCCAACGACCCATATTGACCACCCGGCCCGGCTTCGTCCGGTTTACGCATCTGGGCGAGGAGTTAAATCGCCTTTTTGAAACCCAGGCTGCCAACACATGGTCGCCCGCGCTGGACGTCTACGAGGGCAAGGAGAACTTCGTGGTTCAGGCCGAATTGCCCGGGCTCAAGCGTGAAGACATCGAGGTCTCGCTCCACGACGGGACGCTGACCATTTCCGGCGAGCGCAAGGCTGAGAAACGCCACGAGGATGCGGAGGTTTATCGCGCCGAACGTTGCATCGGGCGTTTCCAACGCACCATCGGGCTGCCTGCCACCGTCGCGACCGACAAGGTGAAAGCCAGCTACACCGATGGCGTACTCACGGTCACACTACCCAAAACCGAGGAAGCCAAACCGAGGAAGATTGATGTCTCGGTCAACTGAGTCGGCGATCTGAAGAAACGAATCCCACGGGCCTTTGCGCGCGTGGGATTTTTCTTTGTGGCGTCGGCTCCCGACCTGGGGGCAGCGCGATGCCGTGGTTGTCTTGCTCGACAAAGTTTCCGGCGCCTGCCAAGTTGAGGCGTGCTCGCGGAAAAGCTGGAAAACCTGCGCACAGCGTTGCGCTCCTATGGTTCGTGCCTCGTCGCCTATTCAGGGGGCGTGGACTCGGTGTTTTTAGCTCGGGTAGCTCACGGCGCGCTGGGCCAGCGGGCGCTGGCGGTGATTGCCGATTCGCCGAGTCTGCCGCGGCGGGAGTTGGACGAAGCGTTGGCCCTGGGCAAACAATTCGGTTTCCTGGTGCGTGTGGTGCGGACGTTCGAGTTTGCTAACCCCAGTTATCTGGCAAACCCGGCGAACCGCTGTTACTTCTGCAAGCACGAATTGTTCGAAGAACTTGCACCGCTGGCGAAGGCGGAAGGATTTGCCGTCATCGCTTATGGAGAGAATGCCAGCGATGTGGGGGATTTCCGTCCGGGGGCACAGGCGGCGCAGGAATTTCAAGTGCGCGCACCGCTCAAGGAAGCGGGGTTGACGAAGGCTGATATTCGCGAGTTATCGGCCCAGCTTGGCCTGCCCACTGCGGATAAACCCCAGATGGCCTGCCTTAGTTCGCGGATTCCATACGGCGAGCCGGTGACGCTGGAGAAGTTGCGCATGATCGAGCAGGGGGAATATGTGCTGCGCGATCTGGGATTCCATGACGTGCGGGTCAGGCATCATGAATTGGGCGGGCAGTCTCAGTTGTCAAATCCGGCGGCGAAACTTGCCGAACCGCCAGCGGCCACGCTTGCGAGTAACGGGTTCAAAGCCTCAGACTCTGGACGCAAGATTCATTTGGCCCGCATCGAACTCGGGGCCGGGGAGTTGCCAAGGTTGCTGGTGCCGGGTATGGCGGTGCGGGTGGCCGAGGCCTTGAAGCAAATCGGTTACACCCATGTTACTTTGGATTTGCTGGGGTATCGCCGGGGAAGTTTGAACGAAACCAGCGCTTCGTTGGACGCGTCCAGTTCCGCAGACGTCGGTCAAGGGTAAGTTTTTCCGCGGGTAACGGGAAACTTTTGAATCACAACGGTTTTAGACAACAAGCTTATGGCACAGTTTTCCTACAAAGCCCGGCGGCGTTCGGGTGAAGTGGTCCAAGGCGTCTTGGACGTGGCGGATCGCACCGCAGCGCTGGCGCAGATCGAGCGTCTGGGGCTTTTCCCCGTGGCCCTGGAGGCGGCCAAAGGCACCGGGGTGGCCGCCGAGAAACCCGCGGCGCAGAAAGTTGAACTGTCCGGGATGCTGCCAACCTCCTTGCGCACGATGCTGACGCGCAAGCGCAAACCCAAAATGCAGGAGGTGGCCACCTTCACGCAGCAGTTGGCCAATTTGCTCCAGGCCGGCATGCCGCTCACGGTGGCGCTGAACAG
>JADLHS010000131.1 GCA_020848635.1 Limisphaerales bacterium | reverse complement strand
TCTGGAAAATAAACACCAATTGCGCCGCCGCATCGGCATGATCGCGAATTTCCGCCCCGGTAATCGTTGGGGACTGCCCTCCGTCGTCCTGGTGCTCGGGCTGGCCTTGGTCGGGTTGACCGATGCGCAAACGGCGAAGCCTCAGAAACCGACAGCCTCGACTTCCGGTTCCAGCAGCCAGAACACGCCGGCTGAAAAATCCGCACCCCGCGTCGGGGCCGACCCAATGCCTGAAGCGTCCGCCACAAATATCGAGCTACGTTCGCTCACGGTGACCGTGCTGGACTCCGATGGAAAGCCTTTGCCGGGCGCAGAAGTTCATGCGCCCTATGTCGGGGATTGGGGCAAGCCACAACCCAAGCGCCTGACGGATGAAAACGGCAAGTTCAAGCTGCGTTTCCCGACCGTGCCGAAGGAGTTCCGCCGGGAGATGAGCAACTTCGGCGTCTCGGTCAGCCACAAGCAGCATGTCCAGCGATCCGTGATGTGGACTTCGTCGGGCGGCGATGTTTACGCCGGCATGCCCGAGGAAGTGACCCTCAAACTGGAACGGGGATCTGTGATCGGCGGAGTCGTACAGGACGAGCGGGGCACCCCACAGTCCGATGTGCGCGTTTTGCTGTCCGGGTCGAGCTACAACGGATTCACGATGGGCAACACTGAGCGCAAGTCGCAGGAGTATTCGGAGGTGGCGGAGGGCAATAAGAATTCTCCAGCGGCCGTCACAGACACATCGGGGCGGTGGAGGTATGACCGTTTCCCCACGGACTTGGAGCGAGTCGAGGTCACGTTCATGCGGCCAGACGAGGCGCAGGAAACCTTCGCCACGTCGAGTTCCCCCTATGGCCTGAATCAACGGCCGCCGATTTCACTCGCTGAGTTGAAAGCCGAAACGGCGATCACCAAGCTGGGCGCTGGCTTCACGGTGCGCGGCATCGTCGTGGACGAAACTGGCAATCCGCTGTCAGCCGTGGCGATCAAGGAAGGTTATGGCCACCACAATATTATTCGCGCCGGTGAATTCACGACCGAGGCGAACGGGAGGTTCGAACGCGGCCATCGCGCATCGCGTCAGTGGATTTACACGGCATCGCGGGCAGATCGCGCAACGGTGTCGGTGGTGCTCCAGGTGGAAGCCGGGATGCCTGAAGCAAGGATTGTATTGCCGCCCGCAAAACCGATCAGTGCCATCGTGACGGATGAGGCCGGCAATCCGCTTCCGGATGTGAACTTCAAGATTGATCCGTATCGGACCGAGGCACAAATCCTCGATTGGTCCGCAACCACCGACGCCAACGGCCTCGTGGTTTGGACCAATGCGCCGACGTCGCCGGTGATGTTTTACGCCGGGTCGAAATCCTTGGGGGCAAACCGCAAGGTAAAGTTCGCACCCGGCGAGACTGGGAAGCGAATTGTATTGAGCAAGACGGCGGCGGAAAAAATCACCGTTCGCGTAAAGGCCATGGACGCCGAGACGCGGCAACCCGTGAAGGTGCAGGCGGTCACGGTGCGTTTCGAGGGGAGCAGTTCGCCCTACCAGCCGCTGGCGGAACCGAATGCGGGCGAATTCACGGTTGAAATCAAGCGGACGGATTTCCGCGTGGGCATGTACCCAAGCTACGAGTTAAAGTTCGATGCGGCGGGTTACGAAACGCTCACGACCGACTCCACCGACTTTGATCTCGGTGACCAGGAATTGGAACTGGCGTTGCACCGGTCGACCGGTGCCAACGAACTCATGGTGCTGCAACCGGACGGCAGGCCCGCCACTGGCGCAAAACTGTGGGTCCGCACGACGCCGGATGGTGGAAGTCTCTTTATCAACGCGCCGGATCGTTACTACGGCGACCGGTTGACGAAGGAACAGGCGGGGGAAAATGGCCGCATGAAATTGCCGGCAGGACCTGCCGATGCGCCAGTGGTAATCGCTCACCCGAACGGCTTCCTCGACACAACCATTGCGCAACTCAAGCGCACAGGCGAAGTGCAGTTGCGCGCCTATGGCACCGTCGAGGGGCGTTTGCTCGTGGCGGGCAAACCCAAGAGCGGCGCGAGCGTCAGCCTCAGCACACTGACTTGGTCGCCGGCACTGGGGTTCCATCTCAGCTACACCACCACCACCGACTCAGATGGCCGCTTCGTGTTCACGCAAGTTCCTCCCGGTGAATTCAAGCTCTATCGCTGGATGATGCCAAAGGGATCGCGCGGCGGCAGCGGCCGAGCCATTACCGAAACGTATCAGATGCCCGTTACGATTAACGCTGGCCAAACTAACAAAGTTGATTACATCAGCACGGGCCGTGCGGTTATCGGCCAGGTCGTGACGGCCCCAAGCGACGTGGTTGTGGATTGGCAGAATGATGTGCATACGCTGTCTTTGAAATTGTCGGATGCGGTGCCAAATAGTCGTCCGAATCGGGAAGACTATGCAACATTTGAGGCCTTCCGCAAAGCCAACGACGCCTCGTTCCGCTCGGAAACGCAAACCAAACAAGCCCGCCAGACCCGGGCGTACGGAATCGAGATCGAGACCGATGGTTCGTTCCGCATCGAAGACGTGCCCCCGGGAACTTATGAATTGCGCATTCGCGTGACCAAACCCGACGAGTCGCAACAACGAAATGCCTT
>JADLHS010000130.1 GCA_020848635.1 Limisphaerales bacterium | reverse complement strand
CTCGCCAGCACGCTGAATAAACAATTGCAACACGAAGTGAAAACCGCCCATCCGCCAAAGGGTAACCCCAAGGTATGATTGAAAGTCTCCAGAATCTGATCGAGTCGTTGCGCGAGGAATTGCAGCAATACGGCGAAATGCTGGCTCGTTTGGATCAACAGCAGGATTTGGTCACCCGCCGTGTGCCGGACGATTTATTGCAGTCCACCGCGGAGGTCGAATCGCAAAGCCGGATCATCCAGAACGCGCGCCAACTGCGGTTGCAGTGCCAGCGCGAAGTCGCCCGAGCCTTGCAGTTGCCGGCCGACGCCCCATTCACCGAAATCACTCCGCTGCTGCCCGAGAATTATCGTCCGTTGATGGCTGCCCTGGTGCAGGAAAACAACGAATTGCTCGCGCGCGTGCAACAACGTTCCCGGCAAAACCATGTTCTGCTGTCGCGCTCGCTCGAATTGATGAGCGGTCTCATCCGCTCGCTGATTCCGGGGGGCAGCCCGGTTTATACCGGCGCCGGCACCCTTCGGGCGGTCGTGATGCCCCAGCGGGCCATCTACGCGGAGATCGGCTGAATTTATGTTGGGACTATTTGGAACTTTGAACCTCGGAGCGCGCTCGCTGCAAACCCAGCAGCAGGGCATTGAAGTGGCCGGTCAGAACCTTGCCAACGTCAATAATGCCGCCTATGCCCGGCAGCGGGTCGCCCTCCAGACCTCGGTCACCATCAACGGCCAGATTGGCCCGCAAGGCACGGGTGCGGAAGCCGTGGCCATCGTTCAGATTCGCAGCGGCCTCCTGGACGACCAGATTCAAGCCGAGACCAGCGTGCGCGGGTCGCTCGAAGCCCAGCAACTCGCGCTGCAATACGCCGAAGCCAATCTGGGCACGCAAATTGACCGGGTGGCGTCCGGGAGCGATACGGCCAGTGTGAGCGGGGCGCACAATCTGGCCGGCGGCCTTTCCGATCTGTTCAATTCCTTTCAAAGCGTGTCTGCCAACCCAACTTCGATGACCGAACGAGAATCGCTGTTGATGAACGCAGTCACCTTGACCACGCAGTTCCAGCAAGTGGATCAGCGCTTGGGAAATCTGACCGCGTCCCTCAACGAATCCGTCGAGACCGACGTCGGATCCGCCAACCAGTTGCTCGCGGATATTGCCAAATTGAACGATCAGATCGGCATCGCGGAAGCCTCTTCCAACGGCGTTGCCAACGACCTGCGCGACCTGCGGCAGCAAAAGATCGAGGCGCTGGCCAAAGTCGTTAAGATTGACGTGGCGACCGGCGCCCAGGGCTCGGCGGACATTTCGATCGCGGGCACCACCATGGTTTCGGGGAATGAAGTTGCGGAAACGCTCCAAACCTACGATGCGGGCGGCGGACAAATCCTCGTGCGCGCGGCGAGTACCGCCACCCCGCTTACGCTCACGGGGGGCAGTCTTCAGGGCACGATTGACGCCCGTGACGGTGCGGTCGCGTCATTGCGGACCAGCATCAATTCGCTGGCGGCGCAGCTCATCTCCGAGGTTAACGTCATTCACGCGGCGGGCTTCAGTCTGACGGGCAGCACCGGTGAGAATTTCTTCACGGGCACAAATGCGGCGGACATGCAGGTCAACAGCACGCTGCTCAATGACCCTTCGCTGTTCCAAGCCGCGGGGGTGGCCGGCGGGACCGGGGAGAACCAAGTCGCCCTGGCCCTCGCGCAACTCGCGGGCAAGAAACTGCCCGCGTTAAATGGCCAGACGCTCAGTCAGGGTTACAGCCAGACCGTTGCCGCGCTCGGCCAGTCCTTGGCTTCCGTGAACACGCAGCTATCTGATCAGGAGGTTGTGGAAAAAATGCTCACCCAACAGCGCAGCTCCGTCAGTGGGGTCTCGCTCGATGAGGAAATGACGGACTTGACCAAGTTCCAGCGCGCGTATCAGGCCTCGGCCAAATTGATTTCCATCGTGGATGAAATGCTCGACACGGTCGTCAACATGTAGCCGTGAATAGCCCCCGACCATGCCTCAGCGAGACCAAGTAAAAACGGAGTATTGATATGCGCGTAGCCACCAATTCCTTTGCGGATTCGCTCGTCAATCAGTTGGGCCGCCTGTCGGTCCGTCAGCAGCAGTTGCAGACTCAGGCCGCCACAGGGCAGCGCATCCAATCGCCCTCGGACGATCCGGTGGCGCTGCGGCGGGTGCTCGATCTCCAGGCCGAATCCAGCACGGTTGGTCAGTACGAGCGAAATATCGCGCGGCAGCAGGAACTGGCGGAGGCGACCTACAGCGGGATTAAATCAATCAAGACCGTTTCCGATCGGGCCAGTGAAATCGCGACGTTGGCCGATGGCCTCAGTTCACCGCAGGAACTCCAGGCTTATGCGGCGGAAATTAATCAACTCATCAAGCAGGCGGCCCAGGTAATGAACACCACGAACCGGGGGGACAGTTTGTTCGGCGGCACGCGGTTGGACCAGCCGGCTTTCATCGTCGCGACGGATGCGAATGACCGGGTCACCAGTGTGACCTTCCAGGGAAACGCCTCGCTGTCCGAGGTGGAAATTGCCCAAGGTTCAACGATCACGGCCCAGGCTGTCGGTGCGAACACCAGCGGCAGCGGTCCGCGCGGTTTGATCACGGACAGCCGGTCGGGCGCGGACCTGTTCGCCCATCTGATTTCGCTCCAAAACAACCTGCTGGCGGGGGACACGGCTGCCATCGCCGCCACGGACAGCGGAAACTTGCGGAACGATGAGGACAATATCTTGTTTCACGTTAGTTCCAATGGAGCGACGCAGGCGCGCTTGGAGGCAGCGAATGCGATGGCCGGGGATCGCACTCTGTCGCTGGAGAAAAGTGTTTCGGCGGAAGCCGACGCGGATATCGCGCAAACTCTGGTGAAGCTCAGCCAGACCCAAACCGCCTATCAGGCCGCATTGCAAAGCGGCGCCACCATCCTCAAGGTGTCACTATTAGATTACTTGCGCTGAGCGCGTCTGGGTTGGTCCGGCTTTCACTTGGCTGATCCGGTGGTCAGGATTGGCGAGCGAATCCATTCGGTTGAAGCCCCTTTCGCCGGTCGGGCGGTGAAACATCGCTTCCTCACTTCGTTTCCGCGGTTCTGCTCCGGCCCGGTAGTTTTTACCCTGCTGCGCTGGGCGAAATTGCCGCTGACGCACGGGGTGCGCGAACATGGCTGCAAAATCATTCGATTTCAGGCCGTATTTGAAGGATTTAACGGATTTATTGCTGTGGCATGCCCGTTGCTAAACAGCTCCCAGACGACCTAGAACATGAATACTCTCGAAACAACCGAATTGGAAACGCTGGCGGTTCAAAGCGACAACATCCTGCATCTGCCCTTGGGGCTTTTGGGCTTTGAAAAAATCAAGCGCTACGTCCTGCTGGAAAATCCGCACGAGGCGCCGTTCCGTTGGTTGCAGGTGCTCGATGATCCGAGCCTCGCGTTTCTGGTGCTGCCGCCGACGTTGATCTTTCCCGACTACGCGCCGGACCTCGTCACAACGGATGTGGAGTTTCTTGAGCTCTCTTGTCCGGAAGATGCGATGTTATTTAACATTGTGACGCTCCGCGGAAAAAACCGGGCGACCGTCAATCTTAAAGCGCCGATCGTGGTCAACCATCGCTCGCTCGTGGGCAAGCAAGTCGTTCCCGTCAACGCGGCCCATTACGCTCTGGAGCAGCCGTTGCCCGCCGGTAAATAATTTAGCCGCACATTGTCATGCTCATCCTTTCCCGAAAAACCAACGAGTGCATTGTCATTGATGGTCGCATCATCGTGAAAATCGTGCGCGTCGAGGGCGAGGTGGTGAAAGTGGGCATCGAAGCGCCCGCAGATGTGCCGGTGCATCGGCAGGAAGTCTATGAGGAGATTCAGCGCAACAACCGCGCGGCGCTGACCCAGGGCCGTCCGGCGCTACCCAGATTGCCGGGCCCGGCGACATGCAAAAAGGCTTTGTCGGGAAATCCGCCGGCAGCATTGGCTGTGCGAACTGACATGGAAGTCGTCAACTAGAACCGCGAATAGAAAGAAAAAACATATGGTCATCAACACCAACATCACCGCCCAGATCTCCGCCGGCAACCTGCAAAACAGTCAGGCCATGCTGAGCCGATCACTGGCCCGCCTTAGTTCGGGAAGCAAAATCATCAACCCGTCCGATGATGCCGCCGGTTTGGCGGTCGCCTCCCGGCTGGATGCCCAAGTTCAACGGTTGAACGCGGCGAAGGCGAACATTGGCAACGCCGTTTCCTTTACCCAAACCCAGGATGGCTATCTCAAGAAGATCGCCAAGGCGTTCGACCGCATGAGCGAGTTGACCATCCTCGCGCAGGACGTGACCAAGTCGGATGCCGACCGCGCGCTCTACAACGCGGAATTCACGGAACTCGGGGCTTATGTCACCAGCGCTGCGAGCAAAGATTTCAACGGCGTGCCGCTGTTTTCCACCACGGCGCTCAACGTCACCACCGATTCCGAGGGCAGCACCTTCACGATGAACGGCATTGACCTCGGGGCGGCGGTTTACACGACCGCGGTGGCCGCGAATGTGTCCACCCTGGCAACTGCGGCCACGGCGCTGACGGACATCAAGGCGGCAATCACGCAAATTGCGACGGACCGGGCGACCATCGGCGCTTACCAATCGCGGCTGAACTACACGGCGGAACAGTTGACCGTCAGCAAGGAGAATCTCACGGCGGCCAGTTCCCGAATCATGGATGTTGACGTGGCTGAGGAGAGCACGGAATACGCGAAGCAGAACATTCTGGTTCAATCCGGCACCGCCATGTTGGCCCAAGCTAACGCGATGCCCCAGAGCGTCCTGAAATTGTTACAGTAGGCTGACCAGTCTCCGCAGTTGAACCGGATGGTGCCGACGGAGGGGGTCGAACCCACACACTCTCACGAGTACTAGATTTTGAGTCTAGCGCGTCTGCCAATTCCGCCACATCGGCTACCACTAATTCAACGGTTTGCGACGATTTGTGCCAACGTAAGCTGACGCTGTGCGAATCGTTGGGCTGGTGTAACGGCTAGGCGGGCATTAAGGCCGCGAGAACCAGCACAGCGGGCACAAACCAAGTTGGAGGCAAAAGCCGTCACGGGGAAAAGATTACCAAGGTCCTCGACGGGCGCAAGCAACCAATTCGGTGACTTTGGAAACGGAGGGACTTTTTCCATGCCCAGTTAATGGTGTTCGACTCCATCATCGCCAAGAACCGACTTCAAGGAATCCCCCCCGGACGGATAAACAGTGCAAACCCGTTGACCCCGTTGCGCAGGCCTGCGCCGTCATGGAATCACTTCGGACCCAAGCGCCAGGACACCGACCTGCTTCCGCTACCTCGTTGGCGACGAAAGCGCGGGCGGTGGCGTAGCGTTGGTTGAAGGGGGAAGCTGCCCGGGCAGATAAGGGGGGATGCCGCCGCAGGAGAAGTGGGTTGCGTTGGGAATCTTGCTTCTCGATCCCACGCCACGGCATCCGGTTCATTCCGTGAGAAACTGGAATCCATAAAGCTTCGCGCGCGTGAGTTTGAAATAGAGCCGGATCGGCCGCCCGGCGACCGACGAGACATCCGTCTTGCCCTTCCAAAGGACGCGCTGGTCAATGAAGTTGCCGCCGATCTCCTCGCCGTCGGCCAGCGTGAAGCCCGGGATGGGCTTGCCGTCGGCGTCGCGCAATTCGACGAACGCCGTGCCCATCGCCCCGGTATCAACGTTCAGCCGCAACTGATTGCCCTTGAAGATCAGCGGTGGTGTCTCGATCCAGCCGCCGCGATGATCGGCATCGGCGGAAATAAAGCCGTCGAGTCGCTGGCGCACCACGCCGATCCCGCCCATCCGCGTGGCGGACTTGTCATACTCCGGTCGCAGAATCGCCGAATCGTGGGTGCGGCCTGTGGAGCAGTAGTATTGGTACAGATAGTTGCCGCGGCGCACGATGCCGGGGGCCATGACGGCATACCAACGATCCCATTCGTCGGCCAAACCCGTCGGGAAATACGGCTCCCGACTGAGGCGCTGCCAATGAATGCCATCGCGGCTGGACGCCAGTTGGATCTCCAGCAAACCAAAGTCCTCCCAGTGGCCGTTCGGCGGGCGGAGCGCCGGATTCCGTTGGGGAGAAAAATGGCGGAACTGCGCGGTGAACATCAGGTAAACGTCCTGTGCCCACGGATAGATCGTGGCCGCGTTGTAGTAAATGTCGGAGTGCGGATCGTCTTCTTTGTCTGCCTCGAGGACGACCGGCGCGTTGGCGACGCTCAAACGCTCCGGCTTCGGATCGCCCGGCAGGTACGGCCACGGTTTCAACGGATCGTCGGTTTCCATGCGTGTGATCCGACGCTGATTCTCGGAATCGTAAGCGAAAGTGCGCGTGAAGATGACGTATTTGCCAATCCGTTCGTCCCAGTCCACGACCGTCGGATTATCAATCAGGAACGGGAGCACACGGCCAACGGTGGTGAAGTGCGATCCGTCGGCGGAATAGCCGGCAAATATCCCGTCTGTCTTGGAATTGAACGGATTGTTGGCTTGCAGCCAGAACAGCTTGTATCGCCGGGCGGGATCCGGATCGTGCAGGTCCAGAAAGATGGTGGGCAGTTCGCCCCGCCCGATTGGGATGCCGACCCGCTTGAAGTGGAGGCCATCTTCGCTTTCCAGGACGAACAAATCACCGGCCCCGACATAAAGATGAATTCTACCCTGGTCCTCGATCACCCGGCTGGTGTGGCCTGATTCTGAAGAGGGTTGGCCTTTTTCGTCGAGGATGAGCCCAAGCTTTTGGGCTGAATTCATGTGGAGTTCAACTCCCTTGCTGGCGGCGATGAACCGCTGATCCATGAAAACCTGCTTGCGGCTGCCAACTTCGAGCGGTGACTGCGCTCCGGCACCGCAGACGCAGAGCGAGCCACCAAAGAGCAACAGCAAGCCGCAGCTCATCCACCGCACGGGCGTGCACCAGCGGCTTGGTTCTGGATGGCGGATTTCAGAGCCACGCGGCAAGCGGTCGTGGGGAGGGAGTCGATGTCGCAGTTGCATGGTGGGTGTGCGTCGCCGCAGCAACAGTATTAATCCGACCAAGTCATAAACAAGCGCCAAAGTCCGACCTGACTTGTCGCTGTCGGCGACAATCGGTCGGCTGCCGTCAGTTCGCCAACGCGGTAGAGCCGCGCGAGTTGATCGGCATCCCGCCGGTTGGTTTTGACCCGGACCCCGGGCTTGCGCGGGATCTTGGACGGCGCGACCAGGATGCAGTCATAACCGTGCGCCCGGAGGAAACGGCCCAGCGGATAGCCGTGCGGGCCGGCCTCGTAGCCGAAACGCAACTCGGTGTGCGGATGGGCCGCTTGGCTTTTCTTGGCGAGCCGGAGCACGTCGTCCTGCGTGCCGCCGATCAGTCCGTAACGCCGCATCGCGATGCAACCCGACGGCGCAAGGCTCACCGCAAGGGAGTCGGTATGCCCGTCCAAACCGAGGTAAAGTACTGGATCGTTGGCGGGCGGGCGCGGCGGGTGGCCCGAGCAGAGTGGTGGCGCTCGCCGGGGCGGGGGCGCTGCGCCGTGTCCGCACCGGTTTTTGCGGCTCGACAGCTTTGGGGTCGCGGAGTATGCAGGTCATCATGGTGTTGACTCTTCGTTCATTTGTGGTCTGGGGCGTG
>JADLHS010000129.1 GCA_020848635.1 Limisphaerales bacterium | reverse complement strand
GCAGTCCGCGATCGGTCCTGCCGACTCAGGGCTTGGCCCCAATCCCAGCGAGGAAGGTTTTTTTGCAGTCGGGGCACACCCCATGGGTGAGCGTGGTGTGCGAATGGCTGGTGATATACTTATCAATTTGCTCCCAGTAACCACTGTCGTTGCGCACCTTCTTGCACCAAGCACAGAGCGGGAGAAGGCCGGAGAGCGTATTTACCTGATGGGTGAGTTGTTTGGTCTTGCGCAACGTGGCCAGGGCATCCGCGCATTCGCCCAGCAACAGGGAGAGCAGACTGAACGCAACTTCCTGCACGGGCGCGGCTTCGCGGTGCAGCATGCCGCAAAACATTCCCACCGCCTGCTGGGAGAGAGACATGGCGTGAAGCAAGCCCGGCGGTCCATCGGTCACACCGCCCATGCCGAACATCACGGATCCGCCACGGCGCAACGCCACCCCGAACCGCCCCGCCTTGACCTGTTCGTCCACGGTTTTCTGCAACGTCGCGCATTCCCCCTCCGGCGAGGCCACCGTCAGGATGAAACTCATGTCCTCCGGGTTCACCAGCCAGAATCCCATTGAACGAAACAGGTTGAGCCCGGCGACGTAGCGATGGGTCACGCCCAGGATCCCCACGCCGGCATCCTGGCCGTGCAGGTCATGCCGAAAATGTTCCAGCGCCGAAAACAGCGTCAGCAGTTCGCGCCGCGAATCCAGTTCGATCAACCGCCCCAAACCACTGCGCAGGAATTCGGGATAGATCGAATCAAAAGTGTCGCTCATGCGTTCGCCTCTGGTTTGGTTTCGCCAAGAAACATCTCCTGCACGGCGTCGAATTGCTCATCAATTCCGGCGACGATCGGCCCGAGGGCTTCGGGCGTCAAGCCGATCGTGGCCCACGCCTGGGAGTTGAGCGGCGGCACAAACTTCTCGCCCGAACTGCCCACACGCATGGCGTTGACCAGATGATCGGCCACATGCACCACCGCAGCTTCTACCCGCGCGGCTTCGCAACCCGCCGGGTCATGGTGATGGCCAACGGCCAGGACGAGCGTCGGGGGATATTTCCAACTCTTCAGCAACGCCTCGCCAATGTTCTGGTGATCGAATCCGAGCGCGCTGACTTCGGCCTTGCGCAGGAGCAACCGCTCCTTGCCATACACCTCGAAAATCATTTGCGCGTACTTCGGGGACTGCAAAAACAGGACGAGACGCCCCACGTCGTGCAATAGCCCCGCCACGAACAGCCGGTCGGGCTTGGGCAAACGCCGGTCCAGCGCGATCAGCCGCGCCGCGATGCCCGTCGCCAGGCTGTGTTGCCAAAACGATTGTACGCTCACAAACTCGCTCGACAACCCGGCGAACCGCTCGAGCACGCTCGACGCCGACAACATGTCCTGCACCTGCTGGATGCCGATGAGACTGATCGCCTCCGAGACCGTGCTCAATTTGGTGGAAAACCCGCAGTAGGCACTGTTGGAAAAGCGCAGCAACCGGGCCGTTAAATCCACATCCTTTTCGATGATGTCGCCAATGACACCCAGACTGCATTGGGGCGACCGCAACGCGGCCTCGATCTCCTGGATCAAGGGACCGTAGGAGCCGAGACTCGGCGGCGTTGCCAGCACCAAACCCGCAATCGTGGGAGGAGTCACAGGCGGAGCTTTCCCGGACGGTTGGCCCGCCGCCGCAACATGAGTTTGAATAGTTCCGTAAACACGGGATCGGCATCATCCGCTTTCCAGAAGGTGGCACGCAATTCGGCGGTCAATTTCGCCAGCAACTCAGGCGGCAGGCGGCTCAACTGATCGGTATCGCCGGCGGCCCCAGCCGAAACCACCTCAATCTCATGCACACCCCAAGCCTGCAAGATGCCGATCTGCCGGGAGGTGAGTTTGCATCCATTTGGGATGAGCAGCATATTGTCAATATTCTTGACGTCACGGCTTACCACCATCCCTTCCTGCAAGAGTTCCGTTTTGATTTGGGGCATAACAAATTAGTAACCAGACGCTGCGCAGCATAAGAAGCGTTCCCCGCCGGCGCAAATGAATTAAGCGCAAACCGTGCAGCTCAAACGGTGAAGGCAGAACCACTCCGCGAACGCCAGGTAGGATGCTGCCATGGACCAGCGATCGAGCCATGCCTAGCCCGGCAACGGAACTGAACGTTGCATGTCAAGCTGAAGCAACACTTCGCACAGAGCACCGAGTCGAGGGGTCGCCACGCCCGCCCGCTGCGCCCGCCTCCATGGTTCGAGGAACAAACTCTCCCGCTCCAATGGTCGGCCCAGTTCAAAATCAAGCAGCGTCGAAGCCTTGTATGCGCGCATGCTTCGCGTCCGGGCGATTTGATTCTCCGCGAGTGCCTCGGCGATGCTCAAACCCAGGGCGTTGGCCGTGGTGATGACCTCCGCCATCAATTCACGCACGAGCGTTAGCCAGCGATGGTCCGCCAGCAGTTGATCGGTGGCCATGCAATGGCCCAGCGGATAAGGGATTGACGCCGCTGGGTGAAACATGGCCTCGTAGCCGGCCGCGCTGGCCACGCCCAACCCGTTGAAGGGGATGTTCCAGACCAGTTTCTCCCAGTGCGCACGCGCCAGATCATCCGTGACCTTGCAGGTCACCCCGGCGCCCTGAAACATCGTCGCGAGCTCGCATGTCCGCGGCTCGGGCCAGCGTCCAAATTCCCCCAGCATGATTTGTCCGTGATCCAGATGCTGTACCACCCCGGGGGCGGTACGATTCAGGCAAACAAAACACAGCCCACCCAAAATCTGTTCGGAACGGAAAAGCCGCGCCAGTTGTTCTTCGTTGCCCAACCCGTTCTGCAGCGTCACCACGGCAGTTCGGGGACCAACCAAGGGCGGCAGCAATTGGGCAAACTGCGCGTTGGCCGTCGTCTTGAGCGCGATCAACACCACGTCGCTCACCCCGATTCCCTCTGCCAATTTTGCGCAGCGCGGCCACGTCTTAAAATCGCCCGCCCGACTGTGAACCTGCACCCCCTGCCGCCGCACATTTTCGTAATCCGATCGCAGCAGGAAATGCACGTCATGTCCGGCACGACAGAGCATCGCCCCGTAATAGCTCCCTACGGCCCCGCATCCAACAACGGCAATTTTCATGAAAGGGACGGAAATAAAAAAGGCACTCCGACCAGAGTCAGAGTGCCTGCTTGGAAAAATGATTTTACTTGGCGCCGAGGAGTGCGTCCTTGGCCGCCTTGGCGACGCGGAATTTCACCACGCGCTTGGCGGCAATCTGAATGGTCGCACCTGTGGCTGGGTTGCGTCCGATGCGGGCCTTCCGATTAACCAACACAATTTTGCCAATGCCCGGGAGGGTGAAAGTATTCTTCGCGTTCTTGTAAGCGAGCGCGGCGATATGTTCCAGAATCTCCGCGGCCTGCTTTTTCTTGATGCCGGCCTTATCGGCGATCTCCGCTGCGATTTGTGATTTGGATAGTGCTTTTGCCATATTCTTGTTTGTTTGGTTGTGTGCTAAAAGTCGTTTGACTTGGCGTTATTAAAAGCGTTCGCAACGCTCGCGCAAGTAAAATTTCCACTTTTTTCTTCTGAATTCCGGCCTTTGTGACAGGGTAGCCCTACCGCGAACTCCGAACCCCAAAACATTGGCCGCGCCCGGCAAAATGATGCTTTTCGTCTGGGAAAAAACTCCCCACGCTCCAGCAAGAAGATCCAGCCTGCAACGAACAACCCCACGCTTAATCAGATAGTTTCCTTGTTCCGCCCTTGACCCCAACGGCGGCCAAAAGTTGAGACACCAAGGAACGAGCCGGCTCGCCTGAAGACTTGCTCCTCTTCGGTGAAGTTGGGCTTGGTATTTTGCCGGCGGGGATTTTTTTTGAGTTCGGCCGCCCGAGATACGGCTCGAGTTTTGCAGTCAACTTCAACACCAGACTCTGGCTCTTGTATTCAAAGATGTCCGGCAGATCAAGGCAGATGACTTGTTTCTCGCGGGTTTCATTTTGGAACCGTGTCGCAATCGCTTCGATCTGGGTTTCATCAAAGACAAAGATCACATCCGCCCAGGTCACGAGCTCCGTGGTAAGCTGGTTCTTAGCAAAGGTCGCGGTGCCCGCCGAGCGAACCTCCAAGTCCTGTCTCACCCGGTAAAGATGCTCAGCCGTCAAACTGCGCACCTTGTTCTGACGACAGACAAATAACACCCGTAGCTTTTGAGACGGCTCACTCATTTCAACAGAATATACTGGATTGGAATCGCTTTAGAAGCGGAAAGTTATGTGGCCCGCCCGGGAAATACTTGCCGGGGAGATTTTTGCGTGACACATCGCCGAGCTCTCATACAATGCTGCGCCTTTGCGACCCTATGGTCTAGCGGTTAGGACACCTCCCTTTCACGGAGGTAGCCCGGGTTCGATTCCCGGTAGGGTCGCCATTTCGCTTCCCCAAAGCCTCAAGTTCAAGTTTTGGCACATTTCAGATCGCATCGTGCGACGCGATAGATATGGTATGCAACCGATTCAGCTGGAATCCAATGGTGCAAGCTCCGCCCGTCTCGGGTTCAATTCCTATGGGCGGGATAACTGCAGGTGCATTTTTCCCGAACGGCGTTGACCGCGTAACTGCCGGAAGCCGGGCAGTTTGGCTTATGCTCGATGTAGGCCTCTTCGCCAAATAAATCAGTGTCCGTCGGCATGGCCGTCGGCGGCGATTGGTGATCCACCGCCCACTGGAGTTTGGCGGCGTCAATGCTCTTGCGATTGAGGGCACAGGCCTTCAGGCGCGACTCCGCGATGGCGTGGCGGAAACTGGGGACGGCGATTGCGGCCAACAGGCCGATGATCGCGACGACAATCATGATTTCGACGAGGGTAAATCCAACGCAGCGCTTGGTTTTCATAAGTAGCCAATGGTTTCAGTTTTATGGCTGAGCGCTGGCACCCCGGCCCACCGACGCAGCGGCGAAGTGCGACGCCAACCACCATGACTCCAAACACCCGCCAGCGAAAAAGTTTCGCGCGACTCGCACCCCCGCCATTGTTTCAGGGTCGGGAGACGAAAGGATTGCCGCGAATATAGAAGCGCAGGTGCCGTTTCGCCCACTGCTCCGCGTAATACACGCCGATGCGCGCGCGCTTCGCGATCACGAACGGTTCGGCCTTGGGCGATGCGGCAATGTGGAAGTTTGCAGAAAGCAGGTCATGCGCATTGAGGCGCTGGTCAATCGCCATGGCGCGACAAAGCAACCCCGGCCCGCAAGTCCGGCCTTCGAGGTTTTTTACCGGTTCGAGGGCGCGCAACAAAACCGCCGCACCGTGACCGGCGCGTTCAGTCACTACATTCATGCAATGGTACATCCCGTAGATAAAATAGACGTACGCATAGCCGGGCGGGCCGAACATGACCTTCGTTCGTTCAGTCACGCCACGGGCCGAATGGGCCGCGCGATCATGTGGGCCGAGATATGCCTCCACTTCCACAATCCGACCGACCCGCGCCGCGCTACGGACGGTGTGGACCAGATACTTCCCGAGCAATTCGCGCGCAACCACGATGGTGTCCCGGTCATAAAAAGCACGGTGTAATTGCTGCACCGCCCGATTATATTGCATCCGAGATTGAACGCCAGCCGGTCCTTGCGGTCTTCCGACGCCCAACATGGAATGGCAACTCGGATCCATTCCGGCAGCTCGTGGAGGCAACCTCGTTGCGCAACGACCCTGCCTGTCAAGCCGGTCATCTTGCCCCCTGCCGGCCGGGAAAAAAAGTCATCATTGAACATTGTTGTCTGCGAGCAGGTCCACTACTCTCATGTCGCCCATAATTTATGGAACCCTAAACCGCCGGCATCGGAGGTTGCAGGGTGACACAACCAAGTGCTTATGAAGAATGATTCGCGTGAAACCCGCGCCGGAACCGAATCCGACACCGCGGAGTGGAAGAAAATCGTAGTGCGATACCAAACGCCTTCGACGGGACGGGCCATCTGGCAGGTCGTGAACACGCTGGTGCCGTACGGAGCGCTTTGGTATCTGATGTACCGCAGCCTGGCGATTTCCTATTGGCTCGTGCTGCCACTGGCGATCCTGGCCGGCGCGTTTTTGGTGCGCGCGTTCATCATTTTTCATGATTGCGGTCACGGCTCCTTTTTCAAATCGCAGCGCGCCAACCATATCTGGGGGGCCATTACCGGCGTTCTAACGTTCACGCCCTATTACCACTGGCGCTGGGAGCATGCCATCCATCACTCGAGTTCCGGCGATCTGGACCG
>JADLHS010000128.1 GCA_020848635.1 Limisphaerales bacterium | reverse complement strand
CGAAGAAATACACTGTCCGCGTCCGCCAGGCGCGTTAGGCGATTGGAGTGCCAAGCAGTGCTGGGCACTCCGATTGAGATCACAGCCGCTGGACCAACCAGTAGGCGCCGGCCAACGCCACCAGGATAGAGCACGCCGGCACGCCGTAGCGAAGGAAGTGTTCCTTCTTGCGCAACTGCCAGATAAGCGGCAGCGCGATCGCCGCCACGGCGATTTGCCCCAGTTCGACGCCGAGGTTAAACGCGAGCAATGGCATCGCCACCCCGCCGGCCCTCGCCCCGATGCCCAATTCGCGCAGCACCGAGGCGAAGCCGAAGCCGTGAATTAATCCGAAGGCGAAGGTCAGCATCCAGCGCCCGTGTGGGTCGCCGTGTTTCCAGACGTTTTCCAGACCGACGTAGATGATTGTCACCGCGATGAGCGGTTCGACGATGCGGCTGGAAACATGCAGCAGATCAAACGTCGCCACGCCAAGGGTGATGGAATGCGCGACGGTGAAGCAGGTGATGACCTGGAGCGCCGACATGAAATTCCGCGTGACGATGAGCAGCGCAAACAGGAAAAGCAAATGATCGTAACCGGTCAGGATGTGTTCCACCCCCAGCTTCAGGAAGCCGGTGAACGAGGGCGGGGGCGCGGGGGAAGTTGCCGGGGCCGCCGGCGTGTCCGTGTCGAACTGGACCAGGACCCGGGTTGAATTCTGGTTCAACAACCGTTCGGCGATGGTTTGCCCGGTCGGATCGCGGAGCGAGAAGAACATCCGGTGGCCGGGCGTGAGCAGGCGAATCACGAGAAAATCCAGTTCCAACTCCTTGCCTTGGAGCTTCGGAAAACTCAGGACCACGTCCACATTGTTGCTGCTATCGAGTTGACAGCGGATATCGCCTGGTTCAACGGGCACGCCGTCCAGGCTGATCTGGCAGTTGGTGGCAATCGTGGCGGCAAGTGCGTCGCGGCCCAGGCTGAATTCATCCGGTGATACCCGACCGTCCCGGTCGCGGTCGAGCGGCACAAGTTCCTCGGTTTCGCGCACGGCGAAGGTGAGCGTGCCTTCCAGTTGGTTCGTCTGCCACTGCCAGGTGGCGCTGCTCAAGCCCACCTCATGGGCGAGTAAGTGCGTCGCACCGCCCAACACGGCGAGGAGCAGCGCCAAGCCACTTCGTTTCCGGAAGGATTTGTTCATCAGGCGCGGGAGGCTTACCAAATCCACCGGGCAAAGGAAAGGGCGCGCTCCGGCGCCTTGGGGCGGCGATAGAAACTGCTCGCGTTTCGAGATGGCGTTTCCCATGATGCTCCCGAACTTTTCGCGGGAGAACCACCCGTTTCGCATGAAGGCCAAAATTATCATCACCCCCAAGAAAGCCGTGCTTGATCCGCAGGGCAAAACCGTCCAGACCGCCCTCGAACACATGGGCTACACCGGCGTCACCGGCGTCCACATCGGCAAATACATCGAGATTGATCTCGCTCCCGGCACGGACAAGGCGGCGGCGACCAAAGCCATCAACGACGCCGCGCACAAGCTGTTGAGCAATCCGGTGATTGAAGACTACCGCCTCGAAATCGAATGACCTTCCCGCGAGCCAGCATGAAAGTGAGAAAGTGGGAAAGTGAGCAGGTGGGAGCGGTGCATCGTCCCACTTTCCCACTTTCTCACCTGCCCACTTTCAGGCACGCCCTCGCCGCCAACTACCGAACCCCATGAATTTCTCCGTCCTCCAATTCCCCGCCAGCAACTGCGACCAGGACGCCGTCCACGCCGTGCGGCACCTCGGCCATTCCGCGCGGCTCGTCTGGCACAAGGACGCCGCGCTCGGCGACGCCGACTGCGTCATCGTGCCCGGCGGATTCAGCTACGGCGATTACCTGCGCTGCGGCGCGATCGCGCGGTTCAGCCCCGTGATGCAGACCGTGAAACAATTTGCCGACAACGGCGGACTCGTCCTCGGCATCTGCAACGGCTTTCAAGTCCTGACCGAATCACACCTGTTGCCCGGCGCGCTTATCCGCAATCGCGACCTGCAATTCCACTGCGAAAACATTTTTCTCAAGACCGCCACGAACGATTCGCCGTTCACGAGCAAGATTCCGGCGGGAAAAATTCTCCGCGTGCCCATCGCGCACGGCGAAGGCTGCTATTTTGCCGACGAAGAAACGCTCGCGAAGCTCAAGGCCAACAACCAGATCCTGTGGCAGTATTGCGACAAGGACGGCAACCTGACCGACAGCGCGAACCCCAACGGCGCGCTGCTGAACATCGCCGGCATCTGCAATGAAAATCGCAACGTGGCTGGCCTGATGCCGCATCCCGAACGCGCCTGCGAACCGCTCCTCGGCAGCGACGAAGGCAAATGGATTTTCGAAAGCATCTTCGCCGCGCTCAAAAACAAAACCGTCGCAGCGGCGGCTTGATAGCAAAGACCAGAATGGATAACCGCGAAATACGCCAAATACGTGAAAAAAAACTCTGCTTGGTGGATCGCGCGTTTCGCGTTGTTCGCGGTTAAAGAATCAAATGAGCACCGACATTCTTTACAAAGACGAGAGCTATAAGATTGTCGGCGCATGTTTTGAAGTTTATCGCGAGAAGGGCTGCGGATTTCTCGAAGCGGTTTATCAAGAGTGCATGGAAATTGAATTACGGTTGCAAGGCATTCCATACACGCCGAAGAAGCCGCTGGCGCTTGAATATAAAGGTTGTCCGCTGCGCTCAACGTATGAGCCGGACTTTATTTGTTACGAAAAGATTGTGGTGGAATTGAAAGCTGTGACGGAACTGACCGACGACCATCGGGCGCAGGTTCAGAATTATCTCAAGGCCACCGGTTTGAAGTTAGGATTGCTGGTGAACTTTGGACATTTTCCGAAAGCACAAGTTGAACGAATCGTGGCCGAACGTGGCCGTTATGAAAACAAAGACCGGAATTGATAACCGCGAAATACGCCAAATACGCGAAAACGGAAAAGGCATTTTGGTTTTGCCTTGTTCGCGTATTTCGCGTGGTTCGCGGTTAAAGAATTTTTTGCCGTAAATTTATCATTTTATTTTTGTCATGACCGAACCCGCCATCACCCCAGAGTTGGTTGCCAAGCACAACCTCACGCCGGAAGAATACGCCCACGCCGTGGAAATCCTCGGCCGCACGCCGAGCTACACCGAGCTCGGCATCTTCTCCGTGATGTGGAGCGAGCATTGCAGCTACAAAAACACCAAGCCACTGCTCAAGACTTTCCCCACCAAGTCGCCGAAAATCCTCGTCGGCGCGGGCGAGGAAAACGCCGGCATCATTGACGTCGGCGACGGCATCGCCATCGCGTTCAAGATCGAGTCGCACAACCATCCGAGCGCAGTCGAGCCGTTTCAGGGCGCGACCACGGGCGTCGGCGGCATCGTGCGCGACATCTTCACGATGGGCGCGCGGCCGGTCTGCGCGGTGAACTCGCTGCGCTTCGGACCGATCACGGCGAATGGCGAATCTGACATTTCAAATTCAAAAGCTGAGATTGCCAACAATCGTCGATTGTTTGCCGGCGTGGTCAGCGGCATCGCGCATTACGGGAATTGCTTCGGCATCCCGACCGTCGCGGGCGAAGTGTATTTCGACAAGACATATCAGGGCAATCCGCTCGTGAACGCCTTTTGCCTCGGCGTGCTGCGCCATGAACAAATCACACGCGGCGCGGCCAAGGGCGTGGGCAATCCCGTGTTTTACGTCGGCCCGGCCACGGGTCGCGACGGTCTCGCAGGCGCGGCGTTCGCCTCGCAGGATTTGACCGAGGAATCCGCCGAGCAGCAGCGCGGCGCGGTGCAGGTCGGCGATCCGTTCATGGAAAAGCTCGTGTGCGAGGCTTGTCTCGAACTGCTCGCCACCGGCGCGGTTGCCGGCATGCAGGACATGGGCGCGGCAGGTTTGACCTGTTCCACCTGCGAAATGGCCGCTCGTGCCGGCACGGGCATCGAGATCGAACTCGACAAAGTTCCGCAACGCGCGGCGAACATGAGCAGCTACGAGCTCATGCTTTCGGAATCACAGGAACGCATGCTCATCGTCGTCCACAAAGGCCGCGAAGAGGAAGTGAAACGCATTTTCGACAAGTGGGATTTGCCGTGGGCCGAGATCGGCATCATCACCGACACCGGCCACATGAAGGTGCGGCACGGCGGCAAACTCGTCGTGGACATTCCCGCGCGGAAAATCGCCGACGAATCACCCGTGTATCAGCGCGAGGCGAAAGAACCCGCTTACATCGCGGAAGTGAAAGCGTTCCGCCTCGACGGCATCGCCGACACGATTGCGCCTGCCGACGTTTTGAAAAAGCTGCTCGCGTTTCCGAGCATCGCGTCGAAGAACTGGGTCTATCGCCAATACGATCATCAGGTTCGCGACGGCTCGGTCGTCCTGCCCGGCAGCGATGCGGCGGTGATCCGCATCAAGACGGATTCCTTGCCGGTGATGAGTGCAGAACTCGCCGCCAAAGTCGGCGACCCGACCGTTTCCGAGAAATTGATCGCCATGACCGTGGACTGCAACGGCGGTTACGTTTATCTCGATCCCTACGAAGGCGCGAAATCCGCCGTGGCCGAGGCGTGTCGCAATCTCGCCTGCTCCGGCGCTTTGCCGCTTGGCGCGACGGACAATCTCAACATGCCGAGCCCGCTCAAGCCCGAGCTGTTCTGGCAGATCAAGGAATCCGTGCGCGGTCTGGCGGAAGGTTGCAAAGCCTTCAATGCGCCGGTCACCGGCGGCAACTGCTCGCTCTACAATCAAAGCCCTGCTGGCCCGATTGACCCGACACCTACGATTTCTGTCGTCGGCCTTATCGAGAAGCTGGAGCACGTCACCACGCAATGGTTCAAGGACGAAGGCGACGCCATCATCCTGCTCGGCGAAGCGGTGGACCAAGCCGATCCGATTTTCGGCCTCGGCGGCAGCGCGTATTTGCAAGTGATTCACGGCAAGAAAAACGGTTCACCGCCGCGTTGCGACCTCGAAGTCGCGAAGACACTGCACACCACGCTCATCGGCCTGATCCAATCCGGCCTCGTGAAGAGCGCGCACGATTGCAGCGAAGGCGGCCTCGCCGTCGCGCTTGCGGAAAGTTGCATCAGCCAGCTCATCGCCCGCGACACCCCGCGTTTGATTGGTGCGACGATTGATCTCTCCGTCGTAGCGGCATCTCGGCAGAGTGCCGCTGACCAAACCGAAGACAAGAATGCGGCGCTCTCCCGAGACGCCGCTACGGTGCGCCTTGACGCTCTCTTGTTCGGCGAAACGCAATCGCGCATCGTCATCTCGTGCAAAGCGCTCGACGCCGTGAAAGTTGTCGAACGCGCCAAGCTCATGGGTGTGCCCGCGGTGCAGATCGGCAAAGTCGGTGGGGACAAGCTGACGGTGAAGACCGCCAGCGGCGAATTCTCCGCCCCGCTCACCGAATTGCACGACGCGTGGTGGAACAGCATCGCCCGCGCGATGGCGTGAGCCTTTTCATTTGGCGCTGTCAAATCGCTGAATGAACACATTTCGGAAGCCTGGAGTTCCATCAGCTTTCTCGCTGATGGAACTCTTGGTTGTCATTGCCATCATCGGAATTCTAGCGGCTCTACTTCTGCCAGCACTTTCTGCCGGCAAGGCAAGAGCGCAACGCATTCAGTGTGTCAACAATTTGCATCAACTCGGAGTTGGATTGCATCTCATTCTCGAAAACACTCAAAGCTATCCCATGCTGGTAAGTGGCACAAACGGAGGGCCAGCAGCCGCCCTTGTGCCTTGGTTTACTTGGGCTGATATACTGGAACGCGATGGGCTTGGCGTTGCCAATCCTAGACCCGATTGGTTTCAAAAAGGCGTGTGGCTTTGTCCCTCTGCAAAATGGATCACTTCCGAAAAGGCGAATTACTACGGCTTTAACTCATCTGGAATTATCTATCCTCCAACCAGAACCAATGATTTAGGCCTTGGGGGGCATTTTATTTCAACGGCGGACATCTATAAGCCCATCACTGAATCAGAAGTGGCTGTCCCAACCGACATGATAGCTATTGGAGATTCTTTTTATGGTGGCGCTGAGTTTCCCCGCGGGAAGCTGGGTGAAGGAACGCCTGCGGACGATCTGCTTACTCATGGAAACACTCGCACTCGTCACCAAGGCAAAGCCAACGTGGTCTTTTGCGACGGCCACGTCGAATCGCCGACACTGAAGTATCTGTTTGAAGACACCGGCGACGTGGCCTTGGCGCGCTGGAACCGCGACCATCTGCCGCATCGCGAAAGATTATCACCGTAACTGAATCCCGTTGGGATTTGCAGTGGCCACCTCGAATCGCCGAAGCTGCAATTCCTGTTTGAAGATACCAACGGCGTAGCTTTGGTTTCTGAAACCTTGACCATCCGCCGCATCGTGAGAAAATTAGGTCGTAATGTCTCCGCTCACCCATTTCCTAGGCAGCTGGTTGGTGGCTACCGCTACGACGGGCAATCCGCGTGATCGAAAGCTGGTGACACTGGCTGGTATTATACCCGATGCCGATGGGCTCGGAATGTTGGCCGACGTTGGCATCGGTTTCGTTTCGGGCAAGGAGGTCACGTTCTACTATTACCAGGAGTTTCATCATTTGCTCCTGCACGGCTGGCCCGCCGCCCTTGTGATCGTAGCGCTGCTGGCAGGCTTTGCGCAAAATCGGACGCGCGTGGTCATCTTCGGTCTGTTCACGTTTCATCTGCACATGGTGTGCGATTTGATCGGCTCGCGGGGACCATCGCTCTCCGATCTCTGGCCCATCTGCTATAGCGAACCTTTGTTTCGTCATCCCATTTGGATCTGGAAAGGGCAGTGGAGGCTGGATGGGTGGCAAAACCAAATGGTTTTCCTCGCCGTGTTCGTGCTGGCGCTCCGGCTGGCGACGAAACGGGGCTATTCGTTTGTGGAGGTGCTCAACCCACGCCTCGATTCCAT
>JADLHS010000127.1 GCA_020848635.1 Limisphaerales bacterium | reverse complement strand
TGTGGTGGACGCCGGCGGAATACGTTTTCTACGTGGACGGCCAGGAGGTCTGGCGCACCAAGGCAGGGGGCGTTTCGCAGGTGCCGGAATATCTCAAACTCACGGAGGAAATCGGGGAGTGGGGCGGTGCGATCGCGAAGGCGCAACTGCCGGATTATTTCGAGGTTGAGTACGTTCGGGTGTACGAGCTGAGCCCGTCCGGGCCCGGTCGGCCCCCGGGCGAATCCCGATGACCGAGCCCGCCAGTACGCTCGACCGGATATTTGGGCCGGGCCGGATGAAGGCCCGGCGCCAGCCCGAGCCGCATCCCGCCCGTCGTCCGCGGCCGTCCGGGGACTTCTTGCGGGCAGAGTTATTTTGGTCCGTCATCCCGCATGCGACTTAAGCTCCCGATCCGCTGCGCCAGTTGGCATTGCCCTAGCTTGGTTAAGCGCATGATGCAAAAGCATGCCATGACGATCCACAAACCGTGGCCACAAACGGGTTCGTTCGGGGGGCAACTTCACGAGATCGTCGCAAAACTGCGGAACGCCATCAAATTCGAGGTTCCGACGGGTTATCAGGATGAAACGGGCTTCCATCTGGGCGTGAAACCGGCCGAAAAACAGGTCCAGTGGCCGCCGGTCTGGTAAGCGTCAATCCCCCAACGGCGATCCAGGATTTGCGGGCTTCGTGGGGCAGGTGCCTTAAAATCCCCATCCCGTTGCCCGAATTGTGTACAGTTGCGGTTGGATCCCGCCCCCTTCGGTTTTCAGTGCGTTAATTTCTTCCGTCGAATTTCTGTCCAACCATTGTCCGTGGCCGGAGCAGCGCCATGGGTTTGAGTTGGAATGGCTGCCGGTCAGCTTTTTCGGATTTACCCCCACGCCGGTTCCCACATACTCGGAGCATGTTCGCTCGCTGCCTTCCCTTCGTGACGCTTTGTTTTGCTTCCGCCGCCCTTGCAAATGCCGCCGCCGCGACCACCAATCGCCTGACGTTCGATACGTTGCCCCAAGCGCACTTTGAATTCGCCGGCCCGGTGGGCGACCGCATTCAAGCGAACCTCGACGAGTGGCTGCTGCGGGCGCCCCAGGCCAACCCCGGCATGTTGGAAATGTTCCGGGTGCGCGACCGCCAGCCCGTGCCACAACTGGTGCCGTGGGCGGGCGAATTCGTGGGTAAATATCTCATCTCCGCCATCCAGGCGTTGCGCATGGTGGACGACCCGCGTTTGCGCCAACAGGTTTCGAACGTGGTCGTCGAGTTGATCGCCACGCAGGCGGAGGACGGCTATCTCGGGCCGTTCCCGAAAGACATCCGCCTGCTGAAGAACTGGGATCTCTGGGGTCACTACCATGCCATCCAGGCGTTGCTGCTTTGGAATCAATACAGTGGCGATCCGGCCGCGCTCGCCGCCGCGCGCCAGGCCGGGGATCTGGTCTGCAACACCTATCTCGACACGGGCAAGCGCGTATTTGACGCCGGCGATTCCGAGATGAACATGGCGATTCTCACCGCGATGGCGATGTTGCACCGGGTCACCGACGAGACGCGTTACCTCCGCATGGCGCGCGAGGTGGAGCAGGACTGGGAACGCGCCGGGGATTATCTCCGGGCCGGACTCGATGGCCGCGAATACTATCAGTCACCCAAGCCGCGCTGGGAGAGTTTGCACGATTTGCAGGGCCTCGTGGAAATGTGGCGGATCACCGGGGATCCGAAATATCGCGCCGCCTTCGAGCATCACTGGCGGAGCATCCGCCGTTGGGATCGGCGCAATACGGGCGGCTTCAGCTCGGGCGAGCAGGCGACGGGCAATCCCTACACGCCTAGCGCCATTGAAACCTGCTGCACCGTTGCGTGGATGGCGATCACGATTGACTACCTGCAACTCACGGGCGAGCCGCAGGCGGCGGATGCCCTCGAACTGGCGACGTTGAACGGCGGTTTGGGCGCGCAGCACCCGAGCGGCCGCTGGTTCACCTACAACACGCCGATGGACGGCGTGCGCGAGGCCAGCGCACACACGATCGTATTTCAGTCCCGGGCCGGCACGCCCGAGTTGAACTGCTGTTCGGTGAACGGTCCGCGCGTGCCCGGCATGATGAGTGAGTGGGCGGTGATGGCGGCGCCCGAGGGACTGGTGCTCAACTGGCTGGGGGCGGGTCGCTCCACCGCGAAGCTTGCCGATGGCACGCCCGTGACGATCACGTCCAGCGACGACGCGTGGCGGAGCGGGCGCACGGAGCTGCGCGTGGAAACCAAGGCGAAGCATCCGGTTGTGCTGGGCGTGCGGATGCCTGCATGGGCCGTCACGCCGAAAATCTTACTCAATGGCAGCCCCCTCCCGAACGTCGCCGCTGGAAGTTACGCTTGGTTGAAACGCGAATGGAGCAAGCGCGACAAGGTGGAGCTTAGTTTTGAAATGCCGGTGCGGTTTGTTCCCGGGGCCAACGAGGCGGCGGGTAAAGTCTCGCTTTATCGTGGGCCGCTATTGCTGGCCTACGATCAGGCGCAGAATGTGTTTGATGCGCACGCGATACCGCCAATCAATCTGGCCAAGCTGCCCGAGGCGCGCGTGGTGGACATCACGCCCCACCGCCCGCACCAGCCGACCGCCACCGAAATGGTGGGCGAGCCTTGGTTGGTGATGGACGTTCCGACGGCGGACGGCCGCCGGCTGCGCTTGGTGGACTTCGCGAGCGCGGGCGCTTTGGGGACGCATTACCGTTCGTGGCTGCCGGCGGCGAATCCGCCGCCGGCCCCGGCGTTCACGCAACTGCCCGCCGATGGCGCGCGCGTGCCGGTGGGGGAGGTGCGCTTTCAGTGGCGGGCGCAACGCAATGCCGCGCGTTCGTCCACCCCGGCACTGCCAACGAGCTTTCGCGTCGAGCTGGCGGCGAATGAATCCTTCGCCCCGTTGTTGCTCACGACGAATGTTGGCCCGGTGAATCGTATCGTCGTGAACACGGTAACGCTCTGCGGCAAGGCCGGGCCGCCGCCGGGCCCAATTTATTGGCGGGTCGTCAGCATCAGCGCGAACGGCGAGACCCTCCCGGACGTTCCTCCAGCCCGGTTCGTGATTGACCCCACGGCACCGCAACGAGAGTGGCGCCCGGAGCCCAAGCCAGGCCCGAACGGCGAACTCATCGCGCACGCGTTGCGCGGCGACGGGGCGCCGCAGTTTGGTGAAGTGGCGTCCGCCAAGTTCACGGCCCGCGACGCCGAAGGCACGGAAGTGAACGGGCGCGACGAGATGCTCATTTATCCCCTGCCGGTCTGGCCGGAGGAGGAACTCACCGTCGCCGTGCGGGTGCGCTTGAGCGAAACGCAGGGCCAGCGTTCCGGGCAGATTTTCAGTGGCTGGGTGGCGGCCATGGATGATCCGCTGCGGTTGATGGTGGACGGGGGCAAGGTGTTCGCGCGCATTGAATCGGGCGGTGGCTTCTCGACCCCCGGCGGGGCGATGGCAGCCGGACGCTGGTATCACGTTGCCGCGGTGAAGCGCGGTGGCACGCTGACGTTGTTCCTGGATGGTCAGGCCGTCGGCACGTGCGCGGCACCGGAATTCACGACCACCCAGGCCAGGGACTGTGCGCTGGGCGGCAATCCGCATTTTAGCGGCAATGAATTCCTTGCCGCGCGCTTCGCGGATTTTTCGGTTTTCGCCCGGGCCCTGTCCGCGGAGGAAATTCGAGGCCTGGCCGGGAAGTGAGGGGCGGGCGGTTCGGGCGCTGGGAGGTTCCCGATGGCCTGGCAGTCACTTTCCCAACTTCCCTTTGGCCGTCGGCTGCCAATAAGCCCACATGGCGCCCCAACCGGACTCGACGTGGGTGATGGGGTAGGGCTCGCCGCCGGTGGCGGGCATGATGTATAGCTGGCGGGTGCCCGTGCGGTTCGAGCCAAACACGATCCACCGGCCGTCGGGAGAGAACTTTGGGTGATAGTTAAGGCGGCCGTTTTGGGTTTGCGTCAGCAGTTCGGTTCTTCCGGTCAACGACACGCGCATCAACTCCACGCTGGCGCCGATTTTGGCGGTGTAATAGATCCACTTGCCATCCGGCGACCAGAGGGGCACGTCACTGCTGCCGCCGTGAAAATCCGGGACATCGAAAATAGTCACCTCGCCCCGATGGCCCTGGCGATCCGCCATCCGACGCAGCTCGCGGCCGTCCCGGCGCACCAAGTAGGGATGACAGTTGTAATGTTCCCCGGCAACAAACAGCACCCATTCGCCATCCGGTGACCACTGCGGGGCGAAGTTAAAGGGCTGTCCGGTTTCGATGCGCTTCGCATTCGCGCCGTCGGCATCGGCGATGACAATCTGGTAGCTTTTATGGTAGGCAATTTGTTTGCCGTCCGGCGAAGCATTAAACCCGTAGGCAAACTCCTTGGAATCGGCGGTCAGGTCCTGCTTGTTTCGCCCGTCCAAGTCCATGCGGAAGGGGTGCGAATCGCTGCCAATGAGCGCCTGAAATCCCAATCGCTTGGGATCCTCTGGCCAGAAGAACACCCCGGTGTTGTAGAAGCTGACCCGCTCGACGGCGGTGACGTTGACAAGCTTGCCGCGCTTCAGATCGAGCAACAGCGTGTCGTAGTGCCATCCCTCCGGCGTGAACCGAAACGTTTGATGCGCTTCCTCCCAGGCACCGTTTTCCGGCGACTCCCAACCCGAGCCGATAATAGCTTGCCGGCCATCTGGCGACCACCCGGCAAATTGCGTCCAGCGATTGGGTTCGCGGGTGAGCTCGGTGGCCAGGCGTCGGGAGTGAGTGCCGTCGGCGCGCACGGCCCGCGCACGCATGGTGATCAAATTGGCGTGGCGTCCGCCCGGCCGATCCGTCTGATACTCCGTATAACCGATGAGTTCGCGGGGACGGGTTGATTCCGCACCGCCGAACAGGGCGACGGGCCGGGTGACTGAGGACAAGAGCACGCCGCCGATGCCCCAGGTGGTCCGCTGCAAGAAAGAACGTCGGGAAAGGCGGGCGGGGTTGCGATTTGTACGTGGCGGGAGTTGACTCATGAATTTCTGACAGGGTAGGGGAGGTTGGCGGGACGGCCAAGCCATAACCCACCGGCGTCAGGTGGCGCGAGGGTTGGAAGTCTGGCGGTTTGCAGAGCGAAGCCGACCGCATACCCAGGCAAGGAACGACGCGCCCCGCGGCCCGGGCGACTCCCTGCTATTGACAACTTGGGGCGACAGAAACATTGTCTCCGGCAGCCGCCGGGGTTGCAGCAGCGACCGTTGAGGACTCCAGCCAAAGATTCGGATCCGTTTGGTAACCGGACATAGCCATGAAAAACCCCAATCGCCGAGAATCTATCGCCCTAGCGGAAATGGGGCCGAGCGCTTGGAATCTGCGGGAGTAGATGCGGCCCCGCTACCACCCCCATTCCCCACATGATCGGAACTAAATTTGAAACGGAGTTGCAGGTGCGGCCGGACGACATTGACATGAATCAACATGTGCATGCGAGCCGTTACATGGATTATGTTCTGGCCGCACGCTACGACCAGATGGCGCGCTGCTACGGCATGGCAATGGAGGAGTTCATCCAGCTCGGCTTCGGCTGGTTTGTGCGCACGGCCCAAATTGAATACAAACGACCCTTGGGCCTCGGCGAATGCTTCACGGTGCGCACCTGGGTGGCGGAGATTTTGAAACACGGGGTCCAAGTGCAGTTCGAAATCATCAAACGGAAGACGGGCAAGCTCGCCTGCGATGGCAGTTTCCATTACACGATGGTCAGCCTCAAGACCGGGCGCGCTGAAATCATCCCCGACTGGATCGTGGCCAAGTACTCCGCGTGAACCGCTGGGGGGTGGGAAGGCGCAGAGCACGCACGCCCGGCGGGCGAGAAAGCCCGGGCGCGGCGGCGGGGTGACTCAGAACGGAAACCCGACCGAGAAATGCAGCGTCCCTACGGGGTCCAGACTGCGCCGGTTGAGGTTGTAACCGTATTCGAGCCGCACCGGACCGATCAGGCTGCGCCAGTTGAGCCCGCCGCCCACGGAACTGAGGACTTGATCCCACGGATAATCCGCGCGGTGCTGCGCAAACCCCACGGTATCAATGAAGGCCACCACCGACCAGGTCCGGGTGACGAGTTGCTCCAACTCGAAATTGACCAGCGTGTAGGTTTCCGCCCCCAACTGCTGGCCGTTCGGATCCAGGGGCGAGGCCTCGCCTTCCACGTAGCCGCGCACCGAGTTGGCGCCGCCGGGAAAGTAGCGTTTGTTAAACGGCAGTTGGTCATCCGTACCGCCCCAGGTGAAGGAAACCCCTTGCATGGCACCCAGGTGAAGCAGGAGACCGCGGCTCAGGTCCCGATGGTAGGAGGCCCCGAACAGCAGCCGCTGGTAATTCACGTCCCCGCCCAGACTCTCGCTGGCAATGTCCAGCTTGCTGAACAATTTCAACCCACTGCGCGGCAGCAAGGGATTATCGCGCTGGTCGCGAATGAATTGAAACACGAACGCGGCGGAATTCGCCTGATTCGTGCCCAC